>JBBSCU010000149.1:0-13655 GCA_038249935.1 Chroococcales cyanobacterium | reverse complement strand
CACTGATTCCTGTGATTGTGTAATTGTTATTTATGGGATCTAGATCGGTGGTAGTAAGAGTGCCGCTAGCGGAAATCGGTGTACTATTTGCCTCATAACTGGGAAAAGAGTACTGAAAATCAAATAGCTGTACAGCTTGTGCCGCAGAAGACGCACCAATACCAGTGATGCCTATAACAGCACTAGCGGTAGCAATACCAAGATTTTTAACTAATTTCATCAAATAATGCTCCCGAAACAAGAAAGTAAACATATTTGGTAATTTTAACAAACAGCTAGATTTTTCCCTTTAGCATAGCTGACCAAAATTTACCAAAAGCTTTTTGAGTCCCGTAGTTTTGTTGTTAACTATTGATTTGGCTAAGGCGTTCGAGTTGGGCTTCAATGGCTGCCAGAAGTTGGTGTTGCTGCCAATCTTGGCTAAGATGGGCGGCTATGCAAGCGGCTCCAGCGCCCATACCTTCTTTGACAAAGCCCTGCTCATAAGCTCGAAGTTGGGGATAACGAGAATCAGCAAAGCTCAGATAAGTTGCTAGTAGAGGAGGGGTTCCTCCACTCTGAGTTAAACGGTCTTTTCCTAAGCCGAGGGCTAAGTCAACCGTAGCACCAGTAGGGTCTTCTGCTACCCAGCGGGTTGTGCCTACAACGACTGCTTTTGGTTGCCATGATAAGGCGTAAGCTTGAGCGATCGCACTGATCAGCGCATAAACTGCCAGCATTTGCGTCCCACCAGCCAACATTACACCACAACTACGACTAGCTGCGATCGCCATCCCAGCTACCACCACCTGCATCGGATCACCTACGGCGGCGGCGAGTTGTAGGGGGTCTACAGAATTTTGGATTGGAGATTGGAAGTTTATCTCCCCCTGCTCCCTGCTTCTCCTCATCTTCTCCAGCCCAGCTTGCACTAATGCCCACTTTTGCGCGTGGTTACAAACAGGGTGGCTACTGTTAACTTTTCCAGCAGCTTCTATACCCAAACCAGTTAAGATTGCCAGAGCAGTTGTAGTGCCTCCGACGACGCACTCACCGACAATCAAATACCCCTGTTGGATATTGGCAGCAAGGCGTTCTCCCCAAAGTAGCCCTTGTTCAAATAAGTGGTGTACTGTTGTGATTTCCATAGCAGCACCTCCACTTAAACACTTAGCAGGAGCGCCACCTAAATCAATTACTGGTACAGCAGGAGGCTGGGGTAAACCAGCATTAAACAAATGAATTGGGATCTTTAATGCCTCAAATACAGCGCGAGAAATCAATACAGGCGAAGCCCCAGCCGCCAATGGTGGTAGGGGATATTGGGGCTTATGTTCCGCGCCGTAATACAAAAACTCGGCATCGGCACAAGCAGTATATTTCCGATCCTCTGGAGTGCTACCAGCTGCTGAAATTCCTGGAATTAAACCAGTTTCAGTAAATCCTAAAACACAGGCAAATACGGGTAGATAACCATGATACTGTCGCAGCCATTCTTGAGCTTGTTCTTTTTGGGTATAAATACTAATCAAGTCATTAGTCATTAGTCATTAGTCATTAGTCATTAGTTAAGACTCATTTAACCAAGGACAAAGGACAAATAACAAAGGACAAGTAACTATCTTTCATAATCCATCAAGACTTGTACCCAGCGTGGGGGACGGGGAATAGGGTTGCCCAGGCGTTCAAAAAGCAACCATGCTGCTAGGTGCACCAAAAAAAGGTAGATAAAGTTGTTGAGTAAAATTAGAGCGATCGCCCCCACTTGAATCAAAAACACATTGGGACTCGCCAATATACTCAGCTTCAAAAATAACCATTCGATGAACTCAGTTACCTGGGTAATCACATAAATCCACAGGTCTTCACCTGACAAAACAGATAGCAACCACAGCCGAAAAAAGACCCCCAAGGTACCCAACAGCGTACCTAAGGTAATAGAAACAATCCAGGGAACACGGGGACGATACCACGTTGCCCCCAAAAGCACGCCCATAAACCCGAAGGGCATGACAAACAGCAAACTGCGGGCTGGCCCCATCAGTACCGTCAGCAGTAACCCGGAGGTGAGTGCTGCCATCCATGCGGCACGTTTGCCCCAACGCAGATAAACTAGAGCGATCGGCACTGGAAAAAATATCCGCAAAACTGGCCCCAAGGGAAAGTAGAAATTAATAAACCAAATCAAGCTAGCGGTACTGGCTAAAAACGCTGTTTCCACCATCCTCAAGGGCGCATCAGCTTTGAGTTGAGGATGCATTAACTGCTGTTCTTTGTCTAACCAATGATCGCGGGAAGTTTGAGATTCAGGGGATGGATCTTCCTCCGGCTGATCTGGCAGAGAATCTAAAATACTCATATTTAACAAGTTATTAAACTATCATTTTTTCTAAGGCTGACAAATCGGGGATACAAATACTATCTTGATCCCGTTTAATCAACCCTTTTTTTTCTAGCCTTGTCAATACTCGTGTCACTGTTTCCCGCGCCAGTCCGCTTAAACTACTCAATTCCCGATGAGGTAAATTGGGGATTTCGGTTCCTGTTTGCCCTTTTTTTCCCTGTCCTTCTGCCAAAAACAGCAATGTATCTGCCACGCGTGACTGGCTATCAGATTCCCGTAATCGCAATCGGCGATTTACTTGCCGCAAACGTCGTGCCATGAGTTGCGCCAATCGAATTCCTGCCAAGGGTTCTATATGAAGTAGCTTGACAAAATCCTGAGCGGGCATACTACCGATTACTGTCGGAGCCAGGGTAATTACATCTGTGGAGCGAGGTACTTCATCTAGCGCCGCCATTTCACCAAACAATTCCCCTTTGCCAAGAATATTCAGCGTTACCTCTTTTCCTTCCAGATTGTAGGTGCGAATTTTTACCCAGCCGTCCATAATAAAATACACAGAACCGCTCCAGTCATTTTCCAGCAAAATCACCTGATTGGCTGGGTGAGTGCGGGCGACAAGATGGATGAGGACTGATTTTACAACAACTTCTGGCAACCCTTGAAAAAAGGGAGCCGACGTGATCATCCAGGAATTAGCCTGTGCCTGCAAGCTAGATCGGTCTTCCATTACGACATCTTTATTCAAGCTGCTATATATACAACAAACAAGAGCATCATTTTAAGCCTAAGCTATCAAGCACAGTCTCGTTTCAAAGGGAAAACTAAACTATGCTACATAAGAAAGCGACAAGAGCGTTTTTCTAAACAATTTTTACCTATAGGTTTAAACGAGGTAAAAGTTTTGTAAAAAGTAGTTAATAACCTTGTGTAGTATTGCTTAGGGGCTAGCTGGACTGCAAACTTGATTAGTTAAGAATATAGGCAAACAACATCAATGATACTAAAGTGAGTAAATTATTGCTCACGTATTTTAGCGGTTTTCCAAAGTTTATAGATGCAACACTTAGGAATGTGGATTAAATAAAGTGCAAAAGTAGGGTGTGTTAGCGGAGCGTAACGCACCATTCCAAGTTAAATAAGAATTGCACGTTATTAAATTTGAGTTCCTTAGGGTAACGCCCAATAGTAATGTGTGTATCGCAAGACTACAATTAGCTTTAAACAAACGCTGACTGAAGATTGCCACGAATCCCAGTAATTCATAACATAATGACAGTCACAAGTCCAACAGCGGCTTTTGCCACTCAAAACTTCTCCTACGGTCAACGCTGCCCGTAGCAAGATCCCCATAGGGGTATGGTGATTGTAAAGTAATTGTCACATTAATTGACATACAGTTCTAGCTAAGGTAATTGAAAGTGACTTCCAGTGCAGATGAAATTCAAAAGCTGATCGCAGACATTGACAATTTACTTGCCAGTGGTGGCAAGCGCCTGTCTAGATTTCTGCCTGGTCAGGCGCAAGAGCCTAAAGAGGTTTTAGAACGAATTCGCAACTTCTTAGTGAGGCTACAAGAAAAAGAGACATTAGAGAGCGGCATCCAAAATCAGCCTTCTGGAGAACCGCGTTCGCCCTTGGCGGAGCGATCGCTTTTGTTAACAAAATTACTTGATCAAAATAATAACCAGTATCCACTACCGCAGCCCCAACTCAATCAGGAGCATAGTACTGTTGGAGCCGGACAATTAAAAAATGAATTTTCGAGCTTGATACAGCCATTGCGATCGGAATTAGAGGGGCTATTGCAAGAGCGAGCCACTCTCGTACAGGAAATTAGGCAACTAGAGCAAAGGCGATTACAAAACTACTCTTTAGCGCAGCAGTTGACAAACCAGGAGCAGATGATTACCGAGTTTTTACAGGTACTCATGAGCCGCCTTGTGCCAAGTTTAACGCCACTGGTAGCAAAAACTTGGGAGAATTCCGCCAATTCTTCAGAAGTAACTAATCAAGCAACCTCTGTAACTCAACCTTTTTTAGAATCACCAGACGGTGTGGAGCGGTTAACCCATCTGGCCAGGGAGTTGGATCAACGTCTATTATCACTAGATGGGACTGTGAATGTTGTCTTTGAGGGACTACAGCGTAACATTAATACCTATTACGAGTCCTTATCGCAAGCGCTGGCAAGAATGCATAGCAAGGGAATGCAAGGCGAAGAGTTGATGGTCAGCTTTCTCAACAATTTGATCCAACATTTGCAGCAACAATCCCCTAATTTCCAGCCATCTTTCCTTGGGGTGGAATCTGAAACACTGCCTCCATTAACATCATTGGCTGATTCAGCCGATATTGGCACTGGAGTTGCGCCCCAACCCCTGGAGCTTATACAGCCAGAAACTTCATCTTCACTCACAATTAATCCTGAGCAACAGGATACTATTCTCACAGAGGATCTAGATGCAGTACTGTTTCAGCTTGGCTTAGACTCGCCTCAATCTTCTGGAAACGCGACCGAATTACCACAAGATATTTCTACGTTAATTGGTGATGAAGTAGACCAACTTTACGCCAGTTTATTCGGTACTGATGATGTTGATAACCCAAGCCTTGAGGTTGCCATAAATGACTTATCTGCTACTGTCACAGCCTCCCGATCAATATTGAATATCGCTGAGGATGCACCTGCCCCTCCAACCGTGGATTCTGCGGTTGTAACACCAGATATAGGTTTTTTGGATTTAGGCAACGCTGACTCACAAATAACCCAAGAAACTCCAGTAGAAACCACAGATTTATCAGAAGCACTATTTTTTCAAGAGGATACTGACTTAGACTTGCCTTTTAGCTTCTCTGCACTACAAGAAGTTTCGGCAACAAACAGTTTGGTGCAACTCGGCACTGAGCCAGCTAGTGCTGATACAATTACCACTCTGACTGAGCTATTGGCTGATGCAGGTAGCGATCAGCAACTATTGGAAGTGTCATCCTCTGTGGATAATGCCACAACTACGGCATCAGTCACCTCCGAAGTCGCAGAAATTGCGATCGCAAAACCTACCGATGGCGTAGCATCTCGCACATCGGAAGTATTGATTAAGGATGATCAGCCAGAATCGTCTTTAGATAATTACATTGCTGCTTCGCCCCAGGAAAACTTGCTTTCTGTTGAGTCAAACCAGGCTTCAGTCGTGCCTGATATTTATTTAGACGAAGAACAGTTACAGCAATTAGATCGGGATTTGGTTAATTTTGATCAGCAGCTAAATTCTGAGTCGCAGCCACCTACTAAGTTAGATGGTTTCTCGGAACTAATTGGTAAAACTCAAGACACAATCTCCACAACTTCCCCTGATAATCTTGAAATAGCAGAAAATAACTCAACTGCCGCTTTTTCCAGTTTGGCAGTTCCCCAGGTAGAAACTGAAAAAAAGGAAATCACAACTCCTGTTCAAGAAAGTTCCTTACCTCCAATTTCCAACTCCATAAACAATCCAGAAGTTCCGCTCAATGTTCTAGAATCAGTCTGGTATTTAGGAATTGATTTAGGTACAACAGGAATTTCTGCCGCATTATTAAATCGCTCGACTTTTGTTGTACATCCTATCTACTGGTCAGCAGAAAATCCCCCAGGAACAACTTCCTTCCAGCAATCATTTCGTCTACCAACAGAGGTTTATCTGCCTACAGCTTCTGTACCCCAGAGCGAAAATGAAAGTATTGAAGTACATGAGCAGACAGCACCTGCGGCTGTTGCCCAGGAAAAAGTATCTGACCCCTCGCCTACCACTCCTGCACCACCTAAATCAACAGCAGATCCGACGAGAAACAATCTCTACTCGGCACAGTTGAAGCCCTATTTACAAGTAGCCATTCCCTACAAGAGTGAGCGACAAAAATGGGAACCTGTTTTGCAATTAAATGAATTTTCGGCAGGTCCTTTGATTTGGGTTGTGCGATCGCTCTCTAAACTCCTGTTGACTCTAAAATCCGATCAGACTAGTACCACCCCTAGTTTAATGGCTGCTGCTGTTGGCATCGACGAACCAAATTTTCCCCAGATTATCAATAATATTGCTGGTGTGATTTGCACCTGCCCATCTAGTTGGTCGGAACAATACCGGTTCAACGTCCGCGAAGCTTTACTCACCAGCAAACTGATCCAACATCCGCAGCAAGTCTTTTTTGTGGAAGAAGCGATCGCTAGTCTACTCCCGGAACTCGATGCTGCTGACGGTGAGCAAGTAAAATTAAGCGATGCCTCCGGCGGGCTACGCCAACGTCAGGGTTCTCATCCGGCAAAAACCAGCGAACATCCCATTGTTGGCAACACCCTCGTCATTAATATTGGGGCAACTGCTACAGAAATGTTGCTGGTTGATATACCAGAAACCCTGCTGCAATTGACATACAATGATTTCATGCTCCACAGTTTTGCATACGCTGGCAAGGGAATTGAACAAGATATTATCTGCCAACTGCTACTGCCACCGAAATCTCGGCAATCCCGAAGAGAAACACAAGGCGATGCCTCCGGCGAGCTACGCCTACGCAAAAACATTACCAGTAATCTTTGGCAATGGCAACCGTCAATTCCCGGTTTAGACCAAATGCGCTGGGAGAGTTTAAAGTTAGAAGAATTAGAACTACCGCGAGTCGGGGAGCCAGATATCACCGCTCGGATTCGCCTCCAACAGCGTCTAGAAAGTTCTCTACTGGGACAGGCGGTATTAGATGCAGCACTAGCTCTGAAGCTGATTTTGCAACATCAAGACTCTTTTACCCTAGAATTGGCTGATCAGCAGTGGATTTTGCAGCGAAGAGACTTAGAAAGTCAGGTATTTATCCCCTTTGTGCGCCGCCTGAATCGAGAACTCAACAAGTTATTGGTAGCTCGTGGCATCCCCACAGAAGCAATTAATCAAGCTATCTTGACCGGTGGTGTGGCTTGTATCGGGACTGTGAACCGATGGCTACAGCAAAAACTCCCCAACGCTAAAATTATTCAAGATTTATATCTGGGCGAAAATGGCGCTCCTAATTGCAGTCGGGTTGCCTACGGCTTGGCGATGCTGCCTCTACATCCCCAGGTATTAGATATACCCAGACAACAGTATACTGATTATTTTCTGTTCACAGAATTGCTGCGGCTGCTACCAGACCGATCCTTATCTTTCGGTGAAGTTATCCAGTTATTTGAGAGTC
This sequence comes from Chroococcales cyanobacterium, assembly GCA_038249935.1. Taxonomy (GTDB): domain Bacteria; phylum Cyanobacteriota; class Cyanobacteriia; order Cyanobacteriales; family Nostocaceae; genus Nostoc. The sequence goes on along the minus strand of JBBSCU010000149.1, from coordinate 6,124 downwards.
GTGGGATAAATACTCGCACTTGTCAGCAACGGCTGCTAGCTTTTTTGGAGGGTGAACTGCCTTCGGGTTTGATACCTTCAGTCACAGACTCAACTTGGCTTACCCAGAGTTCTCAAGAAAACCCTGACTACAAAGCGATCGCCACGGCACCACTTTTTGAGAAACAAGGCAGTCTCACCTATCGTCCCAATTCCCAACAACTGTTGTCTTTGCGTCATTATCTAGATGCTATCAAGGCTAGTAATCAACAATCACTGGAGGAACCATATACAGTGAATTTTGCCTTAGCTCCTCACAAACACATTCGGTAAATGGAGAAATGGGGGTGAGAAATTCTACTCACCCGACTATTTCGCTTATTCACTCACCACAGAAGCACTGCTCTCTTGAGCTTCCTGCCAAAGTTTCTGCAAAAAGAACTCAGCGCGATCGCTCATCGTGGTGAAAAATACACCTACAGCATCCTCGGAACTATTTGATAGCCAAGAACCCCGCAGAGTGACTTCCATATATTCGGCATCGCAGCCACTAAGGGCAATAATTTCTCTGTCACCTTTTTTTACCTCAACCTTGAGCAACTCTACTCCTGGCAAATCAATAGGAAGCAAGAAGGAGGCGGTAATGGGTTCAATGAACAAACTTTGCCCAACTCGCAGGGACAAAATCACTCGTTGCGCTACCCATTCCTCTAGCGACTGAGTAAGACATTCTAAATAAAAGCTGCTTTCAGTGTAAGTTAATTTCAGCATTCCTTATGCTCTCCTGTGATTCCAGGTTTGCTTGCACATCCATCCAAAACTATTCAACAATTGCTCTAACATTTGCATTGCGATCGCTATCAGGCGGATGCTTTGCATCATTGCGCTGTACATCGTTGCTTTGGCGCAGCCTCTGGTAGAGAAGCGTCTGTAGAGAAGATATCGTCACAGATCCACTCCTTATAAAAAAACCCCCGCTTCAAGTTTGGGTGAAGCGGGGGTTAGAAATTGACCGGAAAACTTTCTGGTCTTATATTGGTACAGTATTTCTTTGCCTGTACCCCCCGCTTCTTTCATTTAGTTGTGGTCTTGCAATCAGTACACTAATGCTGAGATATCTAAAATCATAATTACCCTCTGTGATTTGCCGATGATTTTGGCTGCCATCGCCCATAAATAAATACTCCACTTCCATAGCGGCTGATTCCCAATTGCCTCGGCAATTGGTAGCACACAAAGAAGTGGAGATGGGGTAAATGGATTTCACAGAAAATTTCACCTATTAAACATTCCTTTAAACATACTACACTTGTATTACTATCCTGTCTATACCTCTAAGGAGAAAAAGTAATGCATACGATCGCTCGCACCCCAACAACTGATATGGAAGTTACCAGCATCCGCCTCGAGCGGGAACTCAAAGATAAACTCAAAGAAATAGCTGGCAATCAGGGATATCAAGCTCTGATCCGAGATATTCTTTGGAATTATGTCCAGCAGAAATCAGGTGAGTGGAAGCCTCGATTTTCCCAAGCTGACATTCGAGCTAGCATACCTGCCACAGCTCAACAAGAAGAACGCTGTGTACTAACAGGTCAACTAATTCAACCCCAACAACCGATGTTGTTAGGACTGACGAGGAATGGCGACATGGTTCCTCTGAGTGTCGAGAGTTTGGCTGGATAGTCTTATGTTCTAGCGGGTACAGCCCAGTTATCCTTACTGATAATTGGGTTGTATTCAAAATTTAGCTTTATAGTAACACAGATAAAAGAGTCGCCTTTTAAACGTCCCAATATTAAGAATTGATATTACAATAATTTTGATTAAATTCAGTATTTATACGGTTAAATTTCTCAAGCTTTTGCCTTAATTCTAGAGAAAATACGGTTTATGTATACTTCATAGAGAAGATATCCTAAATCAAGGTTAGTTAATCATCTCAATATAAAAAAGAAGCCATAAGTAAGCTGGCTGAGGCATTTTAGGATATCTTAAGTATTTCATTACCTATTGTATCAATTTGCCTAACATAGCGGGAATTTGGCCATCCGACATAGAAAAGGGCTATAACGGGTGAGAGAAAGTATTCATAACAAGATTTGTCAATTATGAGGGTGTAGCAAGACAACTAACCGTGAAGAATAAATATGCCAAAAGGTTGGGTGCATAAACAATGGAGTTATTATCGGAGGACGTGCTAGGAATGAAAAAGCCTTTATCGTCGCCACCACAGTACATAGATGACATAGATCAACCACAACCTTACAGAGTCAAGCTGATGCATCATCAGGAAGCACCTGCCCGGGAGTTGATACAAAAGATTAACCAAATTATTGTCAATAGCTCGACTACGGCATTGATGCTGCAAGATATTGCTCAATTGCTAGGAGTTGTTTTTCAAGTAGATTGCTGCTGCTTGGTTTCAGTAACGGGTGAGACATCCGACGAAGCGACTACTGCCAATTGGTGTGCTGATGAGTATCTAGGTTTGCCACACCAAGAAGAGATGTTTTCGATGGAACAGTTGCTTATGCACTCGCCAGTGCTGCAATGTGCTGCTGAAACATTGACTATTGAAGATATTCCGATCATTCAGAACAGTCTGATAATTGGCTGTAAATATTTGCCATTACCAATAAAAGCAGTATTGGCAATTCCCACCCGGTTTGGTGGCAATAATAATGGGGTGATTAGTCTGATTAAATTCCAGCCTTATAATTGGAGCGAATCAGAAAAGCAACTGCTTAAAGAAGTGGAGTCGTCTTGCGCGATCGCTTTTTCTCGCGTAGCCCAAGCCCAGATAATTGCTCATCAACAACAGTCTCTGGAAAAGAGCAACCAGTATCAAAGCTTAATCAAGCAATTAACAATACTGAATCGCAGCAACTGGGAGCTAAATCAAATGCTCCAGTTAATTATTGCCTCTACTGCTGAATCTCTACAAGCAGATCGAGGTTTGCTCATACAGCTAAAATATACAGATCCCCGATTTAGGACTCAAGGTAAAAAACAAATTCCCAAAGCGAAAGCTACAGTAATCGGCCAATGGGCTAGGGAAATACAAAGTCTCCGCACTAGTAAACCAAATACCTTAGATCAATCTTTCTTGCTTTCAGACTGCGGTTTATGCCAGCGCGCTTTTATAGATCCAGGAAAAGCAGTAATCTTCGATGACTATACAGACCAAAACGATACCTCCAAAGTAGCTCCATTATTTACAATAGAGGAATTGCCTGCCGTACTATTAGTACCATTAGAAAGTCAAGGCCAAATCTTAGGATTCTTGGTGCTACAGCAATCTGTTACTCGTAGTTGGCAACCAGCAGAATTAAATCTTGTGGAAATGGTTTGTACTCAAGTGAGTAAGTCCATAATTCAGTCACAGACATTGCGCCAAGTCCAAACTTTGGTAGATGATCGGACGGCAAAATTACAGAGCAGCCTGAAAATTGAGCAAAAATTGCGTGAAACACTAAAGCAGCAATTTACGGAGATGCGGAAACTTAGCGAACTCAAAGATGAGTTTTTGAGCAACATGAGCGATCGCTTGCGCTATCCTCTGACAAATATGCGGATGTCAATTCGTAATTTACGTTTGCCAGGAATAGCACCAGAACGTCAGGCTAGATATCTGGATATCCTCGAGGAGGAGTGTACAAAGGAAATAAACTTAATTAATGACTTGTTGACACTCCAAAAACTAGAGTCGCCTCACCAAGCCCCACAATTAGAAACTATAAATTTAAATACTAGAATCCAGGATATAGCAGCATCTTTTGAGACAAAACTCGCAGAGAGGGGATTAAAAATTTCGGTAGGTTTACCAGAAGATTCCCTAGAACTACAAACTGAATCAGAGAGTTTTGACCGCATTCTCCAAGAGTTATTAACTAATGCCTGTAAATACTCAGAGCATGATACTATCGTTCATCTGCAAGCTGGTCATCGAGTTGATCAACTAATTGATCAAGTTATCATGAAAGTGACGAATACAGGACCTGCCATTTCCGAAGAAGAAGCGACTTACATCTTTGACAAGTTCCGTCGCGGAAAAGGGCGCTGGACTCCGGGTACTGGCTTAGGACTTGCTTTGGTCAAGTCTTTAGTTCACCATCTAGATGGGGCGATCGCTGTTGAAAGTCTACAAATCTCGGATTCTCAACAAAGCGAAATTTGCTTCACCCTGACTCTGCCCCAATTTTCTAACGAAAGCAAACCATAATTCTGAAAGTGATTAAAGAACAAAACACAACCGAGAATTTTGATTTCCCATCTCCTAGTGATGACATCAACCTAGAAGGAGATTTGCTTGCTGATGCAGTTGCTTTGGCAGCAAAGGTAGAAATTAAAATTGAGAAAATAGCCCAGCGACAGCGGCAAATTAGTGCTAGAATCCAAATTCCCCAACCAGTAGAACACATCTGGAAGGTTTTGACAGATTATGAAGCTTTACCTGATTTTCTTCCCAACCTTGCCAAGAGTCGTCTAATCGAGCATCCTAACGGTGGTATTCGACTGGAGCAAATAGGCTCCCAACGCTTACTAAATATCAACTTCTGTGCGCGTGTAGTTCTGGATTTGGAAGAATACTTTCCTAAAGAAATTAATTTCCACATGGTAGAGGGAGATTTTAAAGGCTTTTCTGGTAGCTGGTGCTTAGAGCCTTATTCGCTAGGTGAGTATATAGGAACAAATCTTTGCTACACAATTCAAGTTTGGCCTAAACGCACCATGCCAGTGGCAATCATTGAAAACCGCCTGAGCAAAGATTTACGGTTAAATCTTTTAGCTATTCATCAACGTGTAGAACACTTAGCCAGCAAAAAACCTTATGTTTAGTTATACTATCATTCAGTAAGAATCCTGAATGATAGTTTGGATTGAAAAGTTACAAGCAAAAACACCTTTGTTTTTTATTTTTTGAAAGTACCCCCAGGGGAATTCGAATCCCCGTTACCTCCGTGAAAGGGAGGTGTCCTAGGCCTCTAGACGATGGGGGCATAAAACTCAGACCTTTTATAAGGTAACGAATTTCCTGGCTTATGTCAACAGGTTTTGCCAAAAAAAGTTGGTGGCAGCTAAACTGGGTGGAGGCAAAAGCTTGAAGAGGACACACAGCATGGAGACACAAGAATAAGTCTGTAGATACTCTACGAGTTCTGCGTTTGCGGAGCGTCCATAGGGAAGGAGTACTTGCAGGGTGCGTCGGCATCCGGCAATCGGAACTTTGGGGAACGCGAATATAGAAAAAACGCTAAATTCCACAGGGGAAAAAGGGTATGATGTTGTACCCTTTGACACTCTCAGGTCTAAAGACACTGAGATTCTTTAATCAAAGACATGACTTGCTCATCCAGGATTGCTCCAGCATGAGAGTACCTTTGAGCTTTAATCGTCCAATCCCCTTTTTGTCGCTGAAGTTTATAGATTTACGATCATCAGCAAGCTTGATGAACTCAGCCGGAAGGTCGCCCCTCCGACTGGTCTTCAAAACCGTGCTTGAGATTTTCACCTCACACGGCTCCTCAACAATCTGGTCTGTTGTCACAAACACCTTACGTCTTTGGTATTGATGTTGCCATCTTCAGACGTTTTCTTATCGTGGCAATGTCGGTGTAATAGCTGCCAGTTTTTATATTCGTCTTTACCCCCCAAATATTTGGGGATGATATGGTCGATTTCTAGCAGGTCGTCAGTTTTGAAGAATAGCCCACAGTATGGGCATTTTCCCTTTTGCTTTTTAAGTAGAATTGCTACTTTAGTGGGCGTTTCGGGGTGTTCTCCCTTCCTGGTTGCCCAATAGACCCAATTACCATCGTAGGGGCTGGAGTTTCCTTTCACTTTTATGTGTCTTTTGATGGGGGTTTTGGCAGGATTTGCCAATTCCCATCCATCTGGACTTTTAAAGTTCCAGTGTGTTTGCCAGTACTTTCTGACAACCCACCTCTTACCCTTTCTGGGGTGTCTGCGGCTAGCCCATACCAGTAGCCTTTTAAATAGCATTGTTATTTCTAGGATTTGGTGGTGTTGGCGTACCCATGACTCTACAGCACACAACCGATGATCTGCTTGAGTGAGTATGTATGTTAAGAATAATACAGCTAGTTGCCCATTGCTCAGACCCAGACGATTTCCATGTGGTG
>JBBSCU010000148.1:0-13760 GCA_038249935.1 Chroococcales cyanobacterium | reverse complement strand
CTAGCTTATCCCTTTGGCTTAATTTCTAATTCCATAAGTGGCAGGTAACTTTTGGGGTATGAAAATTTACTGCGTATGTTTGAGTGTCTTCGAGTTTTCCGCTAGGTTTACCCAAGGGAAAGAAAAAAAGGTTTTTAGCCTTGGGGGAATAGGGCGATCGCTATGTTGTCATACTGAATAGTCTTTGCAATTACTTAATATAAATATCACTAGTACTCCCGATGTAATATTAGCTGCTAAGGTAATGTCGGGAAATGAGGCTATCCCGACATCGACCCAAAAACCGCTACAGTAAAGGATTCAGCCCCAAAGCGCGTTTAGTTTCTCCCTGCCTTAAAGCCTTCACCGTTCAAAAATTCTTCATTTACCAGCAACAGAATTTTATCTGTGTCCTTCCCCTTGTTGGCATAGCTGGCAGGGTTAGACGGGTCTTTCTTGTTCTCCATCCCATACTTGGCATTATGGCTAATCACCTCATCCTTGTGCTGCTCAATCCAATCGCGTACCAGCAAGCCGTTACAGCCTGATAAATCTCTGAGTGCTTGGTTAGTCACAGCCAAGCGATCGCTGTCCCCAGTTGCCACAGTATCGTTGTAAAGGCAAATTGCCTGGAATGACCTACGAATTTTCTCAATTGCAGCCCCCGTTGTTTTACTTCCCCAAACCTCAGCATCGGTTTTGGCTTGCCAGTCAATCTCTTCTTTGATGGGTGCGACCTTGGCGGCGGTAAGCTTGGCGGCGGTGGGTGCTATTGCCCCACTTTCAGTAACCTTGTTCACCACTTCAATAATTTTCGCTTCTAGCCAGGAATCTAACTCAGTGACATTCAAAGTAACTGTTTGTGGCTGTGGTGCTGTGGTTTCCATTGCTGCTTTCTCCTGTTGTAATTGGTTATTAGCTACTTCTAACTGGTTATTCTCTTGGCGTAACTGCTTAATTTCTGCTTCTAACTGGGCAATTAATCGCTGTGATTCCTGTAACTGCTTGGCAACATCAACGCGGTTTTTGTGGTGTTCAATTAAGCGGCTAACTACTGATTGCTGGTTATATAATTGCCATTCACCCTGTAATTCATCGAGGTATTCAAAATCAGCAGGAATAGCACGAACTTGAACCAGTTTTTCTTTCTCTGGTGCATCCGGGAACCCTACAGGCTTTGTTGTGTAGTAATCGGCATACCCCAGAGTAGTTACCAAGTTTTGTAAATCTCGGTCGGTTGGGGCATCTTTAACAAAGTGCCCAGCTAGCTTTGCCGCGTGTAGCATTTTAGAACCCGTTGACCCTTGGCAGTCGCGCTCGGTAGCCAGTGCCAAATATGCGGCCCGTAATGCCTTGCAGTTGTCTTGGTCTTCCCCATGCCGAAAATTTAAAATGGGTTCTTTGTCTCCCTTGTCCCCAAAGTACGCCCGTACTACTCGATTCAGAGAACCGTTGCGGCGGCTATCAATAGCACGGTTTTGTGCTGCTACGTCTGTGGGGTTTTCGTTGGCTACTTCTTCTAAAAGTGCCTTGGTAGATGGCTCTTTTCTGAACCAGTTCAACCGCTCGATAATGTAGCTAGCAGGGTAAAGGGTAGCGATCGCAAATACTGGCTTATCTCCCCGTTTTTTACCTTGGCCGGTAAACATAACCTGATAGCTTTGACCCTCAACAGGTGCAAATTTGGCACGGGCGATAATTTCATGAGGACGGCGGCCAGTAGCGGCGATTAACCCCACTGCTACCTCATGCAAATCTTGGGATTCTAGCAGCTTACCTGTTACTTCTAAATATTCGTCTGGGCTAATTTCTTGGCCATTGTCCAGGCGATCGCTTACCCGCGTGGTTTCATTACGTTCTTCCCAGTCTTTCTTGTCTAGCCCACACAGCAACAAAACATAGTGCTTTAACTCATAACCTGTTACATTGCCGTTGGCATCGTGCCTCGCTATAGAATCAGCATTCTTTCCCTGTTCTAATGGCAGTGACTTAAATTTTTTGTAGAAGCCAGCCCGACTTAACACAGTGCCTAAACTTTTAATGCTGTAGTTGGTATTAGTGTTTAGCCACTCATTAAACTGCTCACAGTGCGGCTTGATTTCCTCAAGGTTTTGCAAATCCTTGACCGCTTCAAACAGCTTGTCTACTTGTTCTTGAACTGATACTGACATTTCACCGACTCCCTTTTATTTCTAAGCTGTTACTAATTTAGCTAACAAGTTATGTATTGTCAATAACCTGTTAAATTACAATCTGTTATTGACATACTATAACAGGTTAGCTATATTAATAACAGGTTGAAGAAACCACAGAAAAAGCGGGCTGATAACCCGCGCTTAAAAATAAAAAGGATGCTCTCATGTTACTCACAATTGCTAAATCTCAACAATTCCAAGCTACTAGCGACTACTTTGATGGTGAATTCGACGCGGCGATCGGACTTTTACCTAAAACAACCGAGGGCGAATACTGGCGAGGGTATCTAGCCAAGGTAAGCGAGACAGGCAACACACCATTCTAAAAACCAAAGGGAGGAGAATAACCTCCCTTTGGTTTTTAACTACCCACGCCGTAATTACATTGCTATATATCGCTTTTATTTTCTATTTCTAATTTGGCTTGCAATAATCCATCCAAAACCTCATTAACTGCTAATTGAATATCAGCGAAAACTAAGTCATTAGATGTTGAATAAAACTCAGAAGATTGCAAATTTTTAAGATGTGGATGGTCTTTGATTATTTCCAAAGTATTTGCAATATCAGCAAGTATTGTAAGAATGCTTTCGATTTTCATTGTTTATCTCCAAACTATTTTGTTAGCAACTGTCACTTTTTTGCAGTTCAAACAATAATATCTTTTATCCTTTCTTACGGTTAAATTTGAATTGCTACAGTGGGGACAATGAGGCTTTATGTCATTTTGACGGCTACCCCCTATAGTGGAAAATGACGCGGCTGACATTACTGTGTCACTGTTTGCTATGTCTGGCTTTGAGGTATTGCGTGTCAGTCGCGTGTCAGTCGTGTCAGAAGACTTGGCAAGCCTAGCCAGTCGCCTTGTCTCTTCTATTTCTTGATAGTTTAAACTGACTCTATCAAGGTTAGGTAAAAAGTAAAGCTTAGGCGAACGAGAATCGACTATTAAGGCTACTCTTAATAATCTGGCATCGTCGGTAACTAACTCGTTTTTATGGTCGATGTACTCTTCAATAGCGTCTAAGTTACGGGTCAACTTAGCCAAGTTAGACTCGCTATTTTTACCCTTACCATAGGTATTTAGGTAATGTCTAATTTTGGGAATGCCAATGATTATCTCTGTAAATAAACTTCTGTCATCGTTGGTAAAACCTGGGATTTGTTTGGTCATTACTGATTGACCTGACACAATCCAACCGATGTTATTATGTCCAAATTGCTTAAGAATCTTCTTAAGGTTTTCCCCTGCTGCATAAGGTTCCGAGCAAGAATTTAGAGTATTATCTAATTCATCCCATACCCAAATTTGAAAGAAGTTAGCAGCGAATGTGGGATTTTTAACCCTAAAATTTCCGTCATCCAAGCAATCATCAAACGACTTAATCGCGGCTGTGGTATCGCCATATTTAAGAAAAGGCTCTAAAGGGTAATTGCTATCTTTGAGTGAGCCAACAGCACCGGGATAGCTTACAGTGACTAAGGTATAAGGTACTTTCTCGCCCTTGCCAGTATTGCCGCGAGTGCATCCAGCCTTGACGATTTCGCTAATCATGACGGCTGTAGTTGGAGTTTTGCCAACACCTGGATCTGCTATCAGCCGATAGCGGATCGGGTGACTGATCACGTAGTTAACAAATTCATCGGGAGTTCCGACCATCAACCTGATTTCATCTGCTTTGATGGCTGGTTCCATTCGGTAACTCACCACAATACAATCGGTTATTTCCAACTTCCGAACGCTGGTGATTTTGAATAATCCCAGCTTTTTAGTTAGTGGTTCTGAATGCTTGCTGATAGCCTCTACAATCGCTTTGGGATGCACAGAGCGCGAATACCCATAGCCCACATCTACAACGCCGTCAGGCTTAATCTGAAAGCCCTTAACGCTTAAAGCTAGCCTGAGATCAGTAAACAGGGTACGCGCTATTTCGTTGCTGATTTTCCCGTTGATATCAAAGCCAAAGTCAGCATATACGGGTTCTACTAAATCACCTTGCAATTGCTGCTGTAACTGTCCTACGCGCTCGTTTAATAGCTCAATTTGCTCTAAATAATTTTGGCGTTCACTAGCGATCGCCTCCCCAACATCGTCTAAATTTTCGTTGTAGCTACTCGCCAAACTCTTGATAATTTCAGCTTTACTTTGGTGTCCGTGGGCGACTTTCTCACCCCAGGATTGCAACCGTCTGAACAACTGCATAGCTTCAGAGGTAATTGAATCGTGTTCATTGTAGATTTTTTCTAGTTCTTGAGACTTGGCAACTTGAAAGCGTTGATTAGCTTCCGTTTCTACTTGAGATTTAAAGTTAAATTCCCATTGCTCAGTTTCAGCCTGTAAATATTCAATGCGTTGAGCATCTTTTTGGGATTGGCTAGAAAGTTGAAATAATTTAAACTGATACTCATCTAACTGGGAATTTAAATGAGCAATCATTACACTATTTTCTATCTTGGCATGACCCAAAGAATTAATAGTATTTCTCGCTTCTTTCAGTTCATCTTTGACCGTCTCTAGCTGACTGTGAATAGTGGTTAATTTTTTCTTGCAGTTGTCAAACTCTCGTATTACTTTAGTTAATGTTTCCCCTGCTTTTATGTTCTTACTTTCGGCATCGTTTAGCAGCTTTTGAGACTTAGAATCTGTGACTAAATAAGTAATAAAACTTGCTGGCAATGCTCCCACACCAAGCATAGATACTATCTTGGCTGTATTGTTGCTGAATCCTCCAGAAGCAACAGCCAAACCAGCGCACAAGCTAAACGCACTTAACGCCAAACCATGAGATAGCTTCATGGTTTTACCTCTAGATAGTCGCCCAACTGGGCTTTAAAGCTTGCTAGGTTCCCTTGTGACTCAACAGTTCTTATCCTTAATTCCTCAGCTTTTATTTGAGCTTGTAACAGTTTTTGGTTCAGTTCATCTTTAGTATGAACAGAAATATTTGTATCAGCAACCGTTTTTACTTGGTTAAAATCAAGAGTTATTGATTTTTGGGTAGTCACTTCTTTTTGATTTAAATAGTCAAGGTAGTTGCCCCTGACTTTCTCAATCTCGGTAGCGGCTTGGATGCCAGCACCAAAAGCCTTTGAGTGTTTCCCAATTACAGTAAATTTCTCGCGTGTCAGGTCAAGCGCTGCTCCGGTAAGTTTCAATGCCCGTGTAGAGCCTTCATAAATTTTCATTCCCTTATCAAACTGGCTTTGAGTTGCCTGTGGAAGAGTTTCGGGAGGGTTCAGCGGATCTGAAATATGATACTGATTGGGCTGGAATGGTGGCATCATTCCCGGTATTAAATCCGGTGTTACTGTCATCAAGCCAGGGATGCGGCTATCTATCGGAATGGTGGCGGATGTAGAATTAGTGCTAGATGTTGAGTTTTGTTTACTTCTTGCTAACTTTTCGGCTACAGCTTGCGCGGCTGCTTTTGTAGTGTCAATCTTAGCCATTGTTGAAAAACTTTCTAGTGTTAAGTAGGGATTGGTATTTAATTTGTAGCTGATGAAATGCCTTGTCTATTTCGCTAAACTCAAGCGCCAATTCCTCATCTAAATCATATTTTTTGAGTACTTGGTTTAGCTCTTTTTCGTCCGTCTTTGCATCCTGAATTTGGCTGTTTAAATCGTCCATAAACCTTTTTTTATCAGTAGGGATATGGCATACTTGCTAAATAATTAAGACACATCCCCAGAAATGGGATTTTACAAGTGCTAATAGGGGATGCTGGCAACATCCCTTTTTTATTACCCGTTTAATTCCCGCCTACCTTGCCCTCTGTGGGGTTTTGGCGGCGGGTTCTCGTGTTTTACCGTGGCTACTGCTTGATGTGGATTACTGAAGAAACTGGCGGGGCTAGGCATGATAGATGCAGCTATCAGGGCGATCGCTAATAATCCAGAGTAGAATTTCATTGGTTATTGACCGGGCGATCGCTTACTTTGGACGGTAGGGCGATCGCTTCATATCGAGAGGGTTAGTAGTTTTTCTAATAACCAGTTAAGGAAGTCGAGCGGGGACAGCAGGACGTTAACCGCTCTCACACGATTAACTTTTTTCCCAGTTCGGTGATGATGCCTTCGATTTCTTGGGTCAAGTCGTTTTCATCTGGGGTAATTTCTGGCTTTTGCTGTGCTAAATCAGCCAAACCACGAATTGACCCTAAATAGCCTTGTTTTTGATTAAGCCAGCGCTGATTGATACTTTCTGCTAGTTCGGCATCTCGCACAGCCAAGTTATTTAGAATCAGTTGGTTTTTAACTTGCGCGATCGCATCTACTAACTGAATTTCTTGCTCTGCCTGTTTGGTCAGCTGCTCTATCAAGCTAATTTCACTACCTCGCTGTGCCTGACTGTGGCTTGTCAGGTTTTTTGCTGGCTGTTGTAGGGATAATTTATTTTCCGCTTGTGTTAAATTTTGTGAACTTTCAGGCTGTTCAGACTGTGTAAAATTTTGTAAATTTTCGGGTAACTCTGAGGTGCTGCTAGCCACATCTGGCAATTTTGGCTGGAAGTATGGCGCGATCGCTTCTAAATCAGCTTCCGAAACTGCCTTTACAGTGTCGAAATCGTCAGGGCGAATATGGCTTAAAGCCAGTCTTAAACCCTGTTCCGTGGTCGTATAGCTTAGGCAAGCATCATGAATGCTTACTACGTCTTCTGTTGGCGCTGTGGTTGTCTTTTTTCGTGTTGCCATGATTTAAGCTCCCTTTTGGATTTTTTGGATTTGCCCGAATGCTTGCTGATAGCGGTATCTAGAAAAATCATTCGGGTTTTTGGCGATGTACTGCTTTACCCGTTCGCCGCGTCGTAGCTGTGCCATTAGCCGCCCTATTCTCCCCAAAACCCATGCTTGATATGGCGATAAGGGCGATTCCCGGTCGTAACTGCCATCTGCTTTTTTGGGATAGGCATCTCTGAAACTGGGTATTCGCCAAAATCCTAAATTCTCCCAAGTGCAAAGCGTAGAACGAGCCACGCCAAGCAATTCTGCTAAATGTGTCTTGGTGGCTGGAAATTCTAGAAATAAATCTAAATCGGTGGAATGTTTACAGCGTCTAGGTTTCATCGGTTCATACAGGAATAAATATCTATCAATGGTTAATTAGCCAAATACCGATAAACTAAGCAGCACCGTATAGCATCCAATCGCTAAACCCTTTACTATGCTTATGTTTGGGGTACTCGTAGGACGCTAATTAGTAATTTGTTGTTGATCGATTAGTTGCATTACTTTGCAATATAACATAAACTACATACTAAGCAAACTAATTTAGTTTATCCAATAGCAGTATTAGGGTATGAAGTGCAAAAATATATGTACTACAGCCCTACAGTTGTTATATGGATGAAACTAAAGTTGTTGCTATTCGAGTAGAAATGCCTGACCAACTAAGAAATCAGTTCAAGTCAGTTGTAGCTAGAGAAGGAAAAAACATGAGAGATGTTTTAATCAGTTTTATTAAAGACTATGTGGCTGAACGTGAATCAAATAAAGATAAGGGAGCAGCATGACAGAAGCACCAGAACAACCGAGCCGACTTGACCGTATAGAAGGAATTTTAACTAGAGTAGCGGAACAACAAGCCACCAATACCCAAGCGATAGCCGAGTTAACTGATAACGTTACCCGTGTCTTAGGTCGTAGCGCAATTTTGGACGATGTTCTTTTAGAGTTACGCGATAGCCATGAGGAACTTAAGCAAAATTTTCTAGAGAATCAGCGCACTACTAACGCAGCACTAAATCAACTTGGCGCAATATTGGTACAGCTAACACGGATTGAGCCGCAAAACTAGACGCGAAGGCCAAAAGATAAAACGGGAGAATTGACAATGGTCAGCAGTCTCGAAAACTCGATCAAATTTTGGAGATACTGCGCGATCGCAGTTTTTAATATGGATAAAAAGACAGGATTAGCAAAGATTACAGGCGGCTTATACCCGATTAGTGGCGATAAAGGAGAGGCTATCGCTGCTTTTGTACCGCCACCAACATTGGAAAGAATCGATCCAAAGTCTCTTAAGCCAACCCAAAGCTGGTTATTAGAAGAATTTGAAAAACATTGGCAAATCATAGCTCATTGGCTCGTATATTTCCGCGCTCTTGGTGTGGATATCAAGCAACCACCTTTCACACTTCCAGATTTTTTAGATAGACGCAAACAAGCCGAACTCTATAACAGCCAGCTTGAATTATGCGCGGCAGTGTGGGAAGCAATCGAAATTCGCCACTACTACCCTACTCCCTACCATTGGTGGGAAAGCTGCATGGTTGAACTACAGGACGCTCAAGTTAAGTCAATTTTTGCTAGTGGTGGAGTTGAGAGAAATACCCCTTTAAAGGGTGAAGCTGAGGACGGCTTGCGGCAATTTCTTAGAATTTTGAAATCTGGTGAAGTCCCTTTCAGTGAATCCACCAATAATCAACATCTTTATCGGCTTTATAGCAGTGTCATTGGTATCAAAAAATACTCAGACAAAGTAAGAAAAGCTTGGAAACTTTACTTAGATAGCCTAAAAGCATGGATACTCACACTTAAAAGTAATAGCGAAGTGAAAGCTATTGTTCATATTGGGTGGCGGCTTTATTACCAGGATCAGAAAAGGTTAGTACCAATAGCGAATACAAAGTATTAAAAATGACTTCTAAATAATTTTAATACCGAAAATACGCGCTGAATTTGCAGTCTATGGATTGGTGATCTTAATCTTTAAATATCAGTAATTTTTTCAAAAAAAAGTCGAGTAGCAGTCCCCTGTTATGTCAAGTAGGTTGTTAAGCAAAGCTCATACACCCACCAAGAACGTTCTCAAGCGTTCTAACAAAGAAATCTGACACTCAACAGATTTCAAAATTATCAAAATATTAGTATCTAGCTTAACACTTTTATTGACATAACTTCAAGGGGCTGCCAGAGGTAGTAATTTAGTTACGTAGGCAGCAACATGAATAAACCCCTCACTTACGACAGACAGGGGTTTGCGGATAAAAAACTCAAGTCTATTTTACCGCAAACTCCCTACTTAAATCAAATATTTTTATCAATTCGGCAGAATCAATTAACTGAGGTAATTGAAGCGCTTGAAAGCGTTGGTATCAAAGGCGATATAGCAATTTTCATTCTGGCTAACCTTCAAGCTTGGGAGGGTAAAACCGATGTTTAGGGCTAAACCCTTTGGTAAAAATAATCCCTGCTCTGTGTGTGGAAAGGCTGACACAGATTGTAGATACAATGCGAACGAACCTGACTTTATCCAATGCCATACTTTTGTCGATGCCAGAAAGGGCGAGAAAGTTAATGGCTTTGTTTGTGTAAAGGAGAGTAGCGGACATACAGCTAGTTTTAAACCCGACAATAACGAGGAATGGACAGAAGAACGGCGACGGGAATGGGCTGATGAGCAAAGGCGACGGCGTGAGCAATCCGAACGGGAAGAAACACAAAACTTAGCTAAACTACTCCCCCTTGCTGAACGAGAGGAACAATACCGCCGCGTCGTTGGCATATTGGGGCTAAACCAAAAACACCGCATTTCAGAATTGTCTGAGAGACGCGGTTTGAATTCTTCCGAGATTGATTTTGCAGTTTCCCAAGGATGGCTAGCAAGTTGGAAGCCAGGGTTAAAAGTTGACATTTCCTCATCTCTGTCCGGGATAAATGGAGGGCAGCTAACAGGAGTCATCGGGCTTGCGATCGCGGCTGTAAATTCCAAAGGTGAAATCACAGGATTTCAAATAGCCAGTGACAACCGTATAAAATTTGGCAATTATATTTGGCTATCATCTGCCAGTAAAGGTGGGAACGGGCCACACCTGCCAAGTGGTGAATTACCTGTATTTGTCTGGAAGCATCCAGAAGCCGAACAAATCACAGAAACTTGGCTGGTAGAAGGTTCATTAAAATCGCTGATTACTGCCCTTAAACTGTGGTTTAGGTACGGACGTAAGGATATACAAATTATTGGCGCGGCAGGGGCAAACTGGCTAGGCTCAATCAATGCTGTGATCGACGGGCTAGGGCAAGCCAGTAAGGTTGTTTTGTGTCCAGACGCGGGAAGCTTAAGCAATAGTGGTATCCTCAGTAACTACAAAAAAATCATTGAGGCACTCACCAGCAAAGCTTACTCGGTCAGCGTGGCTTGGTGGAATCAGCTAGAGAAAGAGAAAGACCACGATATTGATGAACTCAGCAATACTCTAGATTGTAATTTAATTACACCAGAGGAATTTTTCTCGCTAGCCAAAGACTCAGAATCTAAAGATGATTCTGAAGATTGGGCTTGGCGAAAGTGGCTGAAAAGTCGCCGCTATACGCCCGATGTTGTAGTGAATCAATCTAAGTTTAGATTTCCTCAAATTCCTGACAAGGATGTCATCATTGCCGCTAAATCTGGGCTTGGCAGTGGCAAAACAGAAGCACTTATTGAGTTAATTAGACTATCTCCCAATCGTGCTTTCTTGATTGGTTATCGAAATAATTTATTACTGCAAACTGGTAATAGAGCCAGTCAGGTAGGGCTAAATATTTACCATTTACAGCACGATGATGGTATTAGTTTAGTGACTGATACCAATACTCACCTAGCGCTATGTTTGGATAGTATTCACCACATCGACGGTTATTTTAATGGTGTTGACATCTATTTAGATGAGGCTGTCTCTGACTTGCTCCATGCCGTCACTGGCGGAACTTTGAAAGAAGAACAAGGTAGAGCTATAGCAATACTTTCAAAAGCTTTACGAGAATGTAATAGAGTAATTTTACTTGATGGGAACTTGGCTGATATTCACGTTGATTTTATAGCCAAGATAGCAGGTAAAAAGGTAATCAAAATTGAAAATAAAGCAAAAATTAAACCACACAATTTTCAATTTATTGTTGGTATTGATGAAGATGGAGAAATCAAAAAACGGGATAAGTCATCACTGATTAAAGCAATGTTGGCGGATGGTGTTATACCCTGGATTGCTAGTGATTCTAAAAATTTAACAGATAGGCTTGATGAAATTTTTAGAATTTATGGTAAACGTGGTTTTGTATTGAATAAGGATACATCAGGTGAAGAATGGGCTAAAGAATTTCTAGTTAACCCAGATATATTTATTGAAAAGTACAAGCCAGATTACTTTATAATTTCACCAACGGCGGAATCTGGAATAAGTGTCACAGTAAAAAATCATTTCACTGATAAATTTACTTTCTTTACTGGCGTTCAAGGGACTAACAGCCAGCATCAAATGTTATTTAGACTTAGAGATGATAGCATACCTCACTATGTCTTCTGTCCTCAAAAATCGGCAGTTAGAGATAGAAATAATCCTAGAAACTATTCAGAGAAAGCATTCTCTAAGCTGCTAAATGAAAAAATTATTCAATCAGCTATGCTTGCTGCTAATGGCAATAATAGCAATATGCTAGAGATTATCGGTAATGCGATCGCTCGTAGTGACGATGATTGGTTAAAGTTATCTTGTAAGTTAGGAGCGCTCGATAATTTCGAGATGGATAATCTTAGAAAGTGTCTAATTCATGCGTTAGAAGAAGCCGGACATCATGTTGAAATTGTAGAGTGGGAGGTTGATCACAAATCTAAGGCTTTAGAAAAAGCAGCTAAAGAAACTGTTAAAATGCGATATGCTTTAGAACTTTATCAAGCAATTGAGTTCAAAACACTAGAAGAAGCTAATAAAATTGCTAAAAGTAATCCTAAAAAGGAAGTGCAGCGACGTATTGAAAAAACACGGTTGCTTGATAGACTAGCGGGGATTGAAGAATCAGATATATGGGATGTGAACTTTATTGCTAATTACTATTTAGAAGATAAAGAATTTATTAGCAAGCAACAAAGATTTTATATGTTAAATAATTATGATATATCTAAAAAACGAAGCGAAATTAATTGGTATTACTTAGCTACTAATCAACATTTCTTTTTAGGTCAAGCCAAGGGTGATAGCCATCTCAAAGTATGGGCATTGCAACAATTAAATATACTGCAATTTTTAAAGGGTGAATATCACAAACAATCACCAGAAGTTTTAGAGCTAATCAACACAGTTAGGACTGATAAGGAAATAGCACGAGCGCTAAATGTTCAAATACCAAGGGGAACAATCACCAAGCAAGAAAATATTAGATTTTTAAGTCAGTTACTTGATAGCATCGGCGTTAACCTTGGGAAGCCCTACCAAACTCTAGTAAATGGTATAAAAACTAGAATTTACTCTGTTGATCAAGAAAAGTTTGATTTACCTAGTAGGCTTGAGGTTCTAGCAGCTATAGAAAGAAAATTTGATAACTACTTAGAATCTGAGACGGTTAAAAAAGTTAACTGGGAAGAATACACACCACAACCAGAAACATCCCCCCAAATACCACAAAAAGAATTAGTCATCAGCCAGCAACCCGATGAAATCACAGAGTGGTTGGATGACGAAAATATTGTTTATTCGGCTGAAATACTTAATTCTTGCCAGGATTCAGAAATGTTGCAGGATGTGAGAAATGCGATACCTGCTGAAGTTTTGAAACTCGCGGCGCGGCGGCTTCCTTTGGAGAAGCAGCGAGATATTAGAGAATGGCTGCTAGCGGCGGCGTAAGGCTAAAATAGTGGCATAGTGACAATTGCCACTTTAAATAAAATTTATGCCATGCCACGAACGCCGCATAGTCCAGAATTGAAGAAACGAGCTATAGAGCTTTTTCAAAAAGGTGCTGAGGTTAAAGCGATCGCGGATTCATTAAAATTGCCCATCCGCACAATTTACCGATGGGTTCATGTTTATCAAGACACTCGTACTATTACCCCAGAAGCTATTAGTTCAGATCCGCGTTTTCAAAAGTTAATAGAACTTCAAAAAACGACTCACACCGAAGGATGCGCTTGGCTCGATTCAATCGATGAAGTTGTAAGTCGGCATGGGCGAATTCACTGCGATTTAATTGAGGATTTATCACAGCTATTAAAGCAATTAGTGGTAGGGGTTGAGATTTCGCCAAAGACTATAAATACCCTATCATTAGCCCTTTGTCGCCACATGGATTCTGAGCTAAAAGCCGTACTGCTTGGAAGGCAAAGTCAAGTTAGTTTAGGACAAGCAATGTCACTTATGACGGCTCATGGATGGATGTATTTAAAAAACGACACCCTAAGCGAGATTTTTGACGATAATTCTTAATTTTTATGGATCTGGATAAATTAGATAAAATTCTTGATGAAGTTTTCGACGGAACAGAATCTGTCCCCTTATTCCCTCAACATGATTACAGACTTAAGAAGCTATTAGCTAAAAGCGAGAAATGGCTTGAAAAGAACTACAAGCCCAAAGCCCAAACACGGAAACTGAGAGAGAATCCACCAAATAGCGGGAATTATTCTTAAACTCACCTACAAGCCCTCTAGAATCGCCTAGAAGGGCTGTGTTATTGGTGGATGGGCATAGACAGGCTAAAAACCTTTTTTTCTTTCCCTTGGGTAAACCTAGCGGAAAACTCGAAGACACTCAAACATACGCAGTAAATTTTCATACCCCAAAAGTTACCTGCCACTTATGGAATTAGAAATTAAGCCAAAGGGATAAGCTAG
>JBBSCU010000147.1:0-13795 GCA_038249935.1 Chroococcales cyanobacterium | reverse complement strand
TTAAAGCCGTAATGCACTCTATTTTATCTGTCAAAATTTAAACCTTTGCAACAAATGCTCTGACCTATATAAGAAACGTTTAAGCATTTCTTGCAAATGTAGAAGCATTTTTAGCAAATACTTGATGCTTTGCAACAAATACTCCTCCATGTATAAGAAACGTTTAAGTTTTTCCAGCAAACATATAAGTCGTTGCAACAAAGACTTAATACTTTGCAACAAACACTCCTCCATGTATAAGAAACGTTTAAGTCATTGCAACAATTGTTGTAACGAGTTGATGAATTGATTTACTACCGGAAATCTTAAAATAATCAGATGGCTCAGTCGCAACTAACACCAAGTTTGCACGACACGACCTTTCAGTTGTTGTCCTAACCAAGATGTATTACTAGAAAGTGTATGAAGGTTTTTCCGTTCCACTTTCCAGGTTTCTTGGGGATTAAATAAAGTTAGTTCTGCTGATTGATCAGGAGCGATCGCACTCACTTTCTGCCCCAAACACTCTGCTGGCTTGGTACTCAACGCCCGCCATAATTCTAAAGCTGTAAATTCTCCCGTTTCAACGAGATACTGCCACAGTAGGGGTAATGCTAACTCTAAACCAATTGCTCCGGGCGGCGCTTCGGCAAAAGCCTGGACTTTTTCTTCGTAGCTGTAGGCTGCATGATCAATGGCGATCGCATCTACCACACCCGCACGTACACCTGCACGCAACGCCGCTACATCATGAGAATTTCCTAAAGGCGGGGCTAAATGCAAACTGGTGTGATAACTCTTAACTGCTTTGGTATCAAGTAAAAGGTGTATCCAAGTGGTGCTGGCGGTGATGGGTAAACCAGCAGCCTTAGCTGAGGCGATTAATTCCACACTGCGAGATGTAGAGACACGCATGATGTGGACTGGTGTGCCTATTGCTGCAACCAATTCTAACAAAGAAGCGATCGCAGTGGTTTCAGCACTGGCGGGTATTGGCGGTAAACCCAAACGAAGAGCTTCTGAGCTTTCTCTCATTACACCATTTGCTGTCAATTGGCGATCGCTTGGCCAAAATGCGACTGGTTTGCCCAACGGCTGAACATACTCTAACACTCGCCGCACCAGCGCTAAATTTTCCAAAGGCTTACCATCACTAAAACCAACAACTCCAGCAGACGTTAAATCTGCCAATTCCGTCATTTGCTTCCCAGCAACATCTAGGGTGATAGCGCCCCAAATGTAAAGCTTGGGAAGAGGGGGAGACGAAAAATTGCCCCCTTCCCCTTTTCCCTCTCTTCTCTTCTGCTGCAACTGTGCCACAAGCGCAGGGTTATCAATAACTGGGGATGTATCGGGTAAAATGCTAACTCTAGTAAAGCCGCCAGCAGCAGCAGATTGTAACAGAGACAGAAGGGTTTCCCGTTCTTCAAACCCCGGTTCGCCGGAGTGACTATACAAATCTACTAACCCAGTACCGAGAACTAATCCCCGACAATCTCTGATTTGAATATCGGAACTGGTGTCAGGAATGTGCGAGGCCATTGCTTGGATATAACCATCAGCAATCAGGACATCAAATAGTTGGTCGGTTTCAGAAACTGGGTCAATCACCCGCACTTGTTGCAGCAGTTCAATCATAAAATTTTTTAATTATCAGTTAGAAGTAGAGACACCATTAATCCCGTCTCTACTCCTAACTTTATTCCTAACTCTTAACTCCTCACTCCTAACTCCTCACTCTTATAATGCCCCCGCTGCTGTTTTATCTAATACACCTCCACCCAAATGAGTGGTGATATTCATTGCTTGTAATACTGGTAAACCATCTATTCCAGAGGGGTAGTCGATAACACTAACAGCACCATTCCCCTGACGGAAATTCCAGAAATTTTCCAGCGATAAACCCAGAATGTGACAAAGCAAGGTTTTATTAGTAGCATCATGAGCTACTACTAAGACAGTTTTGAATTTATTGGTTGATGCGGCTTGCACAATTGATTGCCAAGCTGCAACGCTGCGTTCCCACACCTGTTGCAAATTTTCCCCTTCAGGCATTTGCACTTGGGCTGGGATTATCCGCCAACGCTGCAACTCTCCGGGAAACTCCTGCTCTATCTCTGCTTCTAGTTTTCCTTCCCAAAGTCCGTGGCTGATTTCTCTTAAATCATCTTGCAATTCCAACTTGATATTTGGATGGTGTTTTAAAATAATTTCTGCTGTTTCTTTAGGACGCAGCATTGAGCTACTTACGGCAAAATCAATTGCTACTTCTTGGAGAAATTCACCTGCTTTTTCCGACTGTTGTCTGCCATTGTCGTTAAGGGGGACATCAATTTGCCCCTGAAACCTGGTTTGGCGATTCCACTCTGTTTCCCCATGACGCACTAGCAACAATCGTATTCCTTGATGATCTGGTCGCAATGAGGGTAGACTTTCGTTGATGTGTTGCGTCTGATTCAATGACTCTAGTTGGACTGGTTCCCCCAATCCTCCAGAAAAATTTAGTACAGTAATGCCACAGTTAGATTGTTGTATTGAATGATAGCGGCTTGGGGGAATAGATAGCGCCGTGCTAATCAGGGCGCGATTAATACCGTTATGTCCCACAATGAGAATGGTTTCACCTTGATGGTGAGACAAAATTTCTTGCCAAAACTGCCGTGCTTGTTCGTACAGAGCAAGGACGGGAAAATATTCTCTTGTTCCCTGTGCATCATTAAGCAGCATCCGCAGTTCATCAGGGCGTTCGTGCCAAGTGCGGTAGTCTTCGGCAAACTCCTGCTTTACTTCAGCAGTGAGCATTGCTTGCCACAAAGGTAAATCAATTTCCAGCAGCAAATCAGAAACTTGAAGTGCAGCAGACTGTTCTGGATGAGTAGCTAGCTCACTATGGATGATCTCTGCTGTGTGTTTTGCCCGTTGCAGAGGACTGCTGTAAATCGCATTAAATAAAATATTACTGAGGGCTTTGCCTAGTTTACTGGCATCATTACGACCTTTTTCGGTTAATGTTGACGCATCAGTGCGCCCTTGAATACGCCGCTCGGTGTTATAACCGCTTTGACCGTGGCGCACAATGATCACACGGGTCATCCGTCTTACCCTCCTCTATCTAGACGACTAATTTTACTGCAAAATGATTGCAGAATTATCCACTAAGGAATGTGGATTTAGTAATGTGGCAATGTCAGTATCCGCTCGCGCAGTTTTTTTGTCTTTGCTTGAACATAACCGTTGATTGGGTCAACTTTAGTTCAGAGTGACTTTCTAACTAAATTCTATATCTCTAGGACTTACGCATTGACAAGAAATACCAAATATGAATATGGTTAAAAGCTACGTCTTTCGTAGGGGTTTAGCATTGCTCATAGGTGTCAACTTAAGCCTAGAAATGGCTTAACTGTTGGCTCCCTCACCCGCCTGGAACTGAAGTTCCTTGCGGGACATGACTTTTACGTTAAGTTGACACCAATGAGCATTGATAAACCCCTACAGGGTGGTCTATTTACGATCATAAAGATAATTAATAAAAGCCTGAAACGAGCTATTTTCGTTAATTCACATCACGGTTAATTTGTATAGTGCGTAAGTCCTAATCTCGTTTCTAAACCAACATGATTTTGTTGATGAAAACCATGATTTTGTTCACGACAAATTCTGCGTTCAGGGATCGTCACCCTGAAGTAGTGACAGCTTATACATTGTGGTGAAAATTTTACTTAGCTTTAACAAGAGGCTTAAACCCCAAGCCTTGTTAATTGATATGGTAGCTGGATTTGCAGCGTGCTGTACTAGTGAACTGATAAAAAAGTAATCTACAAACCCATGAAATATAAAATTAAACGGTCGTGTACTTTATCGGGCAAAATATACTTAAGCATTGCTCCGATTTTAGCGTCTTGTCCAACGAGATAGCGTGTCTTGGGTTGTTTTGCAGTCAGAGCATGGACAACAGCCTGAGCGACAATATCGGCAGAAATTCCCCCAGATGCGAGAATCTGCATTTTCTTGCGGACAATATCCATCGCCTGACCGTAGAGATTTTGTGCCGATTGCGGTAGATCCTGTTGTGCTATTTCAGACTGACTTAAAGACTTTTCCCAAATTGGAGTAGCGATCGCCCCAGGTTCGATAATAGAAACAGAGATTCCCCAAGGTCGTAATTCCATCCGCATGACATCAGTGAGTGCAACGAGCGCAAATTTTGATGCATTGTAGGCTCCCATGAACGGGGTACTACTTCTACCAGCAATGGAACCCATATTGACAATTCGACCCCGACTCTGGCGTAATAGACCAAGAAAAGCTTGTGTCACGGCTAATTGTCCGGTAACATTAACCTGCATCTGATGTTGAAATTCTGCGATCGCTAATAATTCTAAGGGGCCAGGGACAGCAATTCCGGCATTATTCACTAAACCTAAAATCCCAGCACCACCAACTATATTTGTTACCTTATCAACCGCAGCTGCGATCGATTCCGCGTCAGTAACATCTAAAAAAATCGGAATTAGCCTTTGTGAGCTTTTTTGTTTGAGTGCTTGAGCATCGATATCTTGACGCACCCCAGCAAAAACAGTGAATCCCAACTGATCTAAAAGTAAAGCACACGCCTGACCAATTCCTGTTGATGCTCCTGTAACGACTACAGTACGTTGATTTTGTGCAACCATTAATCCTCTCCGTACTATGGACTGCTGTAATTACGAATTACGAATTAATATCAATCCCTGCAAATACCAGCGCGAAGGCAATCTTCGGTTTGATCATCTCTAGCCGATATTTGCCACGATAATATGTGTGACTGAGGATTTGTGCTGTAACTCATTGGAGCAGTTATCATGGGAAGCTGGTTTTGGATAATTGGCACGTCACTACTCCAAGTATTGCCCAGGTCAGCATTGTATAAATAAACAGGCAATGCTATCAGGGCAATGCAAATTGTCCGATTCATAAAACCTCAACTAAAAATTTCCGATTGCGCTATGTATAGATGCCAGCTTGATGAACCGGATTTTAAAAAACTGAGCATTATTGTACGTTAATATTGTGTCAATTTACTCAATACTACTAGCCGCAGAGACGTGATTTCCTTCTTTATCGGTTCTACCTTTTTTAGGTTAGGCATTGCCTACAAGAGATGGCTTCCTACTAACTTATGCAGATGCAATCCTAAAAAACAGGACAAAAAACCCACAATATCCAAAAACATATCTTGGTAGCTGCATTCCCCGGATAAAATAGTTAACAAATGTTGCCTACTAGCTAACTCATGACAACTTCACAAGATATAGATACTGTAGACGTTCCCAATCTCGACTCAGAAGGATATGGTAGCTCAGAAAATGATCCTCTCGATGATTTACCATCTGAGGTCGAAATGTCCCTTTTTGACCACTTAGAAGAGCTGCGACGGCGGATTTTCTATTCGCTGATTGCCATAGCAGTGGGGATTATCGGCTCTTTTTTTGCCGTCAAACAGATTGTCCAACTACTTGAGGTTCCAGCACAAGGAGTAAAATTTCTCCAACTTGCACCCGGAGAATATTTCTTTGTTTCCTTCAAAGTCGCAGGTTATACTGGCTTGGTACTTTGTAGTCCTTTCATTCTTTATCAGATTATCCAATTTGTGCTTCCAGGATTGACTCGCCGCGAACGCCGTTTACTGGGGCCTGTGGTTTTAGGTTCGAGTGTGCTATTTGCAGGAGGGTTAGTCTTTGCCTATTTACTCCTTATCCCCGCAGCTTTGAGATTTTTCATTAGCTACGGAGCAGATGTAGTCGAACAGCTTTGGTCAATTGACAAATATTTTGAATTTGTGTTGCTACTATTATTTAGCACTGGTTTAGCATTTCAAATTCCCATCATCCAACTGTTGCTCGGTAATTTGAATATTGTCTCGTCTGAACAGATGGTTTCTGGTTGGCGTTATGTGATTATGGGAGCAGTGGTTTTAGGAGCCGTTCTTACACCTTCTACTGACCCCTTAACTCAAAGTCTGCTAGCGGGAGCAGTTCTGGGGCTTTACTTTGGTGGTGTTGGACTGGTTAAGCTCACAGGTAAATAATGCGATCGCATTATTTCAATTCCCAACTCCAAAAAATCTTAACTTAGTTGATGAGTGCAGTTAGTAAGATCCTCACCACTATTTCCAACTCTTCGGTAACACGATAAAGGTTGATTGCTTGCTCAGTACGCTGTGTCTGTCGATACAATCTGCCAAATTGCCAAATATTACCTGTTGTCACTGCTCCTAATATTTCTGTTTGAGTGGAATCAGTCCACCGATCAAGAGCGATCGTCTCAGTTGCCAGTTGGGTAAATCCCCTATTTAGGGCTTGCTTGGCTTCGGGGCTTGCTTGGCTTCGATCGCAATTAAATTAGTTTGGGTTCTGAGGAAATAATTAAAATTCCCTTGAAGTCGATTATCAACTTTGATAGTGTATTCAATTCGTAATTTAGCGCGGGAATAGTGAATTAAATCAGTAATAATTGGCGCAATTAGCATTTCCCGGCGTGTAGCTTCGTTCTCCAAATCTACATAGGGCAAAACTTCCTCAATTCGCCGCTTGAGGTCAACAAGTCGGTCTAATGCGCCAGAATATTGGGGGAAATTAATAAATTTACGCTCGAACGAATAGCCAAATTCCGCAACTAAATCGTCAACCGCAAACCCTAAATCAAAGTAATTACTAAAAGTATACGAACGATTTGGGTCTAGCAATGGTTCGCGGCTTATTTGAGTTTCCTCTAATTTGTCATAATATCCATTCGGAAGTGCGATCGCCTAAATCTAGAGGAATACTCACAGCTTTGCCGAGCCGGGGGCGATCGCGTGTCTGAGCAATAAAAGTTTGTACTTGTGTTGACCCGCCCAAGGCGTGAAGATAATTAGCAATGCTATCAAGATGCTCTTGGTACTCTGCATCGCTCAAGGGAAAAGAAGCTTGCTCCAGATATTTCCACATTACTTGCAAAAATATCTTTCCCTGCGCCCGCCGGAACTGGATATCGTAAGAATATCCCCACTTATCAACCAACATCTGGCGTAATTCCTGTCCTGTCATAGCTTTTCTCAATCAGATTTTACATTTAGTTATGATGTTAAGTTCCGTAACTCCAGTATGATAAGGATATAAAGAAATGTAATGCTAACAGAAAAGATGCTAAACATATCTTGGAACAGAGAAGTATGGCATCGTGTGAGCGCTAGCATTTCGACTTAGACAAGAGTTGCTCAAGTACTAGTACTCCTGTCAAAATACTTAATAAAATACACAAAGAGCGCGGAGATTATGGCTCAATTTTCAGAATCAGTAGACGTGCCTGATATGGGTCGTCGTCAGTTCATGAATCTGCTCACTTTTGGAACTGTTACTGGAGTGGCTCTGGGTGCATTGTATCCCGTCGTCAAGTACTTTATTCCCCCTGCAACTGGTGGTGCTGGTGGCGGTGTAACGGCAAAAGACGAGTTGGGTAACGACGTTAGCGTTAGTAAATTTCTCGAAAACAAGAATACAGGCGATCGCAACCTAGTCCAAGGACTAAAGGGAGATCCTACCTATATTGTGGTAGATAGCAAAGAGGCAATCAAAGATTATGGCATTAACGCCATCTGCACCCACTTAGGTTGTGTCGTTCCCTGGAATATTGCTGAGAACAAGTTTAAATGTCCTTGTCATGGTTCCCAGTATGACGAAACTGGTAAGGTTGTTCGGGGACCAGCACCCCTGTCTCTACCTTTAGCCCATACCAAAGTAAACGACGACAAAATCGTATTGACCCCTTGGACTGAAACCGACTTCCGCACAGGTGATGCGCCTTGGTGGTCGTAATCAGTGCTGAGTGCTGAGTGATGAGTGCTGAGTGCTGAGTGATGAGTGCTGAGTCTAAAATTTAGATTCCTAACTCCTGTACAGACGCGATTAATCGCGTCTTCTGAACCTCGACTAATGACTAATCCATCAGAAAATCGTTATAGAAATGAGAAATGCTTCCGTAACAGCGAGGTTAACTCGCAGTGCTAGAGCGATTGTAAAAACATTGCTCATAGCGATCGCTACTGTGACATTTTACTTCACCAGCGATCTAGCCCTTCCCCAATCTGCTGCCGCCTATCCCTACTGGGCACAGCAAACCGATCCCGAAACCCCCCGCGAACCAACCGGGCGGATTGTTTGCGCCAACTGTCACCTAGCAGCCAAGCCGACAGAAGTGGAAATTCCCCAATCGATACTACCTGACACTGTATTCAAAGCTGTAGTGAAAATTCCCTACGATATCAGTGCCCAGCAAATTGGTGCTGATGGTTCTAAGGTTGGCTTGAACGTCGGTGCTGTATTGATGCTACCCGAAGGCTTTAAGATTGCTCCTGAAGACCGTCTTTCCGAAGAACTTAAAAAAGAAGTTGGCGAAACTTACTTTCTACCCTACAGCGAAGACAAAGAAAACATTGTCCTCGTCGGGCCTATACCCGGTGAACAATATCAAGAAATCGTCTTCCCAGTTCTTTCTCCCAACCCCGCAACCGACAAAAACATCCACTTCGGTAAATATTCGGTTCATGTAGGTGCTAATCGGGGACGCGGACAAGTTTATCCCACTGGCGAAAAGAGCAACAACACTGTTTACAACTCCTCCGCTACTGGCACAATTACCAAGATTGCTAAAGAGGAAGATGGAGACGGTAACGTTAAATATCTAGTCAGCATCCAACCCGAATCGGGTGATGTTGTCGTTGATCCGATTCCTTTAGGGCCAGAACTGATTGTTTCCGAAGGACAAGCAGTTAAGACTGGTGATGCTTTGACCAATAACCCGAACGTTGTCGGTGGATTCGGTCAAAAAGATGCAGAAATCGTATTGCAAGATGCAGGTAGAGTCAAATGGTTGATTGCATTCATCGCTCTTGTGATGTTGGCTCAAGTTATGCTGGTGCTGAAGAAGAAGCAGATTGAGAAAGTCCAAGCTGCTGAGATGAATTTCTAAATTCTTTGCTAAATCAATATTTGTAGGACAGGCAAGATGCCTGTCTTTTTTGTATATAGCAGTTCTCGTTTACGTGAGGTACACCCGTAGGGGCACGGCATGCCGTGCCCCTACACCTTGGGGTATAACGTTGTACCGCATCTGAATGGGAACCGCTATATTATGGTTCTAAGTTTGTGTATGAGTTTCAGAGCTTTACTAATTCAGGAGTCAGAATCAAGACGCGACGCTCTCTACGAGACGCTAAAAGCGAACGAATACTCGCTACCGCTACGCTATTAGTGGGGGTCTTAAACTCCCTGATTCAGCGTTCGACTGAGCGCTCACGCCGAAGTCCGCTTTTTCGTTCAAAATTCTTATCTGTTTTCTGGCTTTTGACTCCTGAATTCTGTTTCGATAAATTTAACTGTGCTGTAAAAACTCAATTTTAGGTAATAACGGGTCAGTCACAATACCCACACCACTAAAACCCCAGCGTTTGAGCAAGTTTCCCAACTGTGTACCTGGAATAGATTCCACCGCAAAGCGATTTGCCACTTCTGCCGCGTGTGTGTTGAGATAGCTTAAGGCATCAAAGTTTTCCCGAAACAGCAATAAATAACCTGATGTTTCGGCATCAGGACGAGCGATGAGATAATTACCGTCAGTTTTTGAGCGTACCAAGTAATAGACTTCGGACAGCATGGAGATGAGGATGAGGGAGATGAGGTTAAACCAATGACAAATGACAAATGACAAATGACAAATGACAAATGACAAATGACAAATGACAAATGACAAATGACAAATGACTAATGACAAATGACTAATGACTAATTAAGATTTTCTAGGCGAATTCGTGGATCGGCTGCTTTTAACATTAAGTCGGCAATTAAATTACCAACAATCAGCAACACTGCGCCCATCACCAAGCTTGCCATTAACAAATATAAATCTTGAGCTTGTAAAGCCTGTAGAGTCAACCTCCCTAAACCAGGCCAGTTGAAGAAAAATTCGGCAATGAAGGCACCGTTTAATAAACCAGCTAATTCAAAACCCAATAAGGTAATCAAGGGATTTATCGCATTGCGGAGAGCATGAACGTAGATGACGCGGTTTTCTGGCAGACCTTTCGCACGAGCCGTTTGGATGTAATCTTGACGTAGAACATCCAATAATTCGCCGCGAGTGATGCGCTGTAAGCCAGCAAAACTCGTAATTGAGAGGGCAATCGTGGGTAAAATCATGTGCCAGCCGATATCTAAGATTTTGCCAAACCACGACAATTCTGAGTGATTGATGCTAGTCATACTACCGACTGGGAATATCGGCGAGGTAATTTGGGCAAAAACCAGCAACGCTAAGGCGGTGATGAAACTGGGAAAGCCTTGTCCGGCGTAGCTAATTACCTGTAAAATCCGATCTGCTGGCTTATTTTGTTTCACTGCGGCAAAGATTCCCAGAGGGATAGCGATCGCCCACGTAATAATTAAAGATGCGATCGCTAATAGCAAAGTCGCTGGTACTCTTTCCCACAACATCGATGCCACTGAACGTTGATAAATAAAACTCGTGCCAAAATCGCCCTTTGTCAAAATTCGCCATAGCCATAGCCAAAATTGCTCTGGCCAAGACTTATCCAGACCAAATTGCCGCTTAATTTCCTCAATTCTTTCTGGAGATATCTTCGGGTTTTGCCGGAGCGTATCTACATAATCACCAGGAGCGAGTTGAATTATGAAAAACGATAACGCTGACGCTAAAAACAAAGTCAGTAGTGCTTGCAATACCCGCTTTACCACATAAACAAAAGTTTCGCTCGTGACTAGCCTGATTAGCCAATCCCGACCTGTCTCCAAGGAAATTCTCGTAGATGTCATTTATCTTTTGTCCTTTGTCCTTTGTCCTTTGTCATTTATCTTTTGTCCTTTATCTTTTGTCCTTTGTCTTTTGTCCTTTGTCCTTTGTCCTTTGCAAATGACCAATGACCAATGACTAATGACCAATGACCAATGACCAATGACAAATAACTA
Organism: Chroococcales cyanobacterium; assembly: GCA_038249935.1. Classification (GTDB taxonomy): domain Bacteria; phylum Cyanobacteriota; class Cyanobacteriia; order Cyanobacteriales; family Nostocaceae; genus Nostoc. Next base: position 2,816 of record JBBSCU010000147.1, on the reverse strand, counting down.
ATATTCAATTAAAGAGATAATCGGTACGTCCGGCAGATATTTCCGTCCTTGTAAATCCCGTAGCTCGATGATAAACCCAAACCCCACCAGTTCGCAGCCAATCTTCTGCACCAACTTTGCTGTTGCACTCGCAGTACCACCCGTGGCAATCAAATCGTCCACAATCAAAACTCGGCTACCTTGCTGTAAAGCGTCTTGATGTACTTCCAGGCAGTCTGTACCATACTCTAGTTGATATTCAATTGAGTGAACCTCTGCTGGCAACTTACCTTTTTTGCGGACGGGAATAAAACCAGCGCCTAATTTATAAGCCAGAGGTGAGCCAAAAATGAATCCCCTCGACTCTATACCGATGACATAATCAACCCTCATTTCAGCTTCGTTGCATTTTTGTGTTAAAAAGTCAATAGTGTAGCGCAATCCCTCTGGATCGCGCAGTAGTGTAGTAATATCCCGAAATAAAATTCCAGGTTTGGGGAAATCTGGGATGTCACGAACGAGAGACTTCAAATCCATAATAATGGGGAGTGAGGAGTGAGGAGTGGGGAGTGGGGAGTGGGGAGTGGGGAGTTAACCAATGCCCAATGCCCAATGCCCAATGCCCAATACATAATTTCAGATACCTGAAAAATCGTACACTATAATGTCATACGCTGGGATCGGGGCTGAAGCTTCACCCTTCATTGACGGTAATTAGAATCTAAACCAAGCGAGGAAAGGTATTGCACTAACAAATAAGATGGATTAACTTAAGTTTTAAAACTTTAATTTCAATATAGGGAAACCTTTAAGTAGAGAGAGTTGAGTAATGTATATATCAGGTGGTAATGTTACCACCACAAGTTTAATGCTCAAGTCTTGGCTACCGATCTTAAATTTGTTTTATCTAGTCTGTTGGAACCGCACAAGGTATTTTAGAGAATGAATGTTTCCGCAAGTTTAACGCCGTTCAACAGTCCAACTCCAGAGTCACTGCCAACGATTCTGGACACTTTACCAGATCCTGCGATCGCCTCCAAGACTTGTCCTCGGAGAACTCGGTTACAAATTGACCTAATTTTACTGGCAATTGAAGCTTTAGAGCTTGGTGGTTCAGAAGCAATCCTGGCTTTTGCTCAAGAGTTGGATCTTAAAGGAATTATTAAAGACAGGGTGAATTTATGGCGGATGCGTAGCTCTAATCCGCTACGAAGAGCGCATATGCGCCGTCCCTTAACTATCATAGAAGCTAAAGCTTTAGTGGCGATCGCTTGCTACATAGCCCGGCGTTTAACTGTTGTCATCCGCCAGTTACTAATGATCAGTCAACAAATGGAAGAAAAGCAGATTCCCTTAGAACAGAATTTGCGGTTATCTAATTACTTAGAGCGCTTTAGAGCGCATTTTAAGAGCCGGATGAATACTCGACGTTCTGGTTTACTAGCATTAAGTTCTGATCAAAAATTAGATGAGCTAGCGATAAATTTGTTAGGACAATTACTATTTTGTACTGGTACAGCTGGAATGCAGCGATTCTGGATTAGTCTTTTTGACGGTGAAGTGGAATGAATATTCAACGTAAGTACAGTCTGCCTAATTGTACACTGCTTTTAGAAGGATTAAGTGATGTCACAAGAGCTGCACAGTTCCAGGAAATGCGCCCGGAATTATCAATATTGGTAAATGCAGAATGCTCTTTATCTGGTTATAATCAACCCCTAACAGGAGGGCGGGAATTTTTTGAAAGTTTGGTGAGGGCTGTTAGTGGCTATGCCCAAGAATTTTTAAGTAGTGTACCAAATCCGCAAGCACACAACCACGAATCGGAGCTTGTAGAGTTTCAGAAAATAAACAGCAACCGACACAGGTTAATCATACATTCAGAAGGTGCTTCAGAGGGGTTCGATCACCCTAACAATTCTAAACGTGCGCCTATTGAAATAGATTTGAATACAGTACAGTTGTTTGATTTAGTGGAAGCAGTAGATCAGTTTTTTGCTGATACCCAAACTTTACCAGAACTTTCCCTCGAACTACAACCAGTTACCAGAGGCTATGGCGGTGCTAGTCAGGCTTTGATTAAGCAGACTCTTCCTGCTGCTGTGGGAGTATCAAGTTTGGCAGTAGCAGCGATCGCTTTTAATTTGATTGCACCTCCCCAAATACGTCCACCACAGCCCAAGCCAGATGAGCAAACTAGCTCTACAACAAAAAACGTCACTCCTTCAGCATCAGCAGCTCCAATTTCCACCGTTGCTGCAACGCCCACACCAACGCCCACAGCTAATGCAAAGCCCCAAGTTAAAGATTTAGAAGCACTTTTAAATACAGTTTCGGAAATTACTGATCCATCCCAGCTGCGGGCATTGAATCGTCAGGTGTATAACCAAATTCATCCAGCTTGGACTAAGCGTTCAGAATTGCAACAGGATTTGATCTATCGTCTAGGTGTAGCTGCGGATGGAGCGATCGTTGGTTATAAAGCGCTGAATAAAGAGGCGAATCTAGGAGTGGGGCAAACTCCCCTGCCCAACCTACTTTACAATCCTGCTAACCGCACTCCCATTTCCAATGAACCGATCGCCCAATTTCGGGTAGTATTTACTACACAAAATGTGCTAGAAGTTAGTCCTTGGCGGGGATATGCTAGGACACCAGAGGTAGTCGGCGCAAAAATTACTGACCCTAATATAGTCAAAGGTTTAAACCAAAAGCTTTATAGTACAGTTCGCCAAACTTGGGGTGGCACCCCTACCTTTACGCGAGATTTGAAATATCGGGTAGCGGTCAACAAAGATGGTGTAATTGCTGACTATGAACCACTTAACCAAGTCGCC
>JBBSCU010000146.1:0-13971 GCA_038249935.1 Chroococcales cyanobacterium | reverse complement strand
TGGATTTATTTTATCACTAGCGATCGCATAGCATTCCGTAGGCGATCGCAGCAGTCTAAATTGTATCTGGATCAATATTTAACTCTCGCAGTTTTACTGCTAAACGTTCTGCCTTTTGTTCTGCTTGTTCTGCCTTTTGTTCTGCTTGTTCTGCCTTTTGTTCTGCTTGTTCTGCCTTTTGTTCTGATTGTTCTGCCGTTTGTTCAGGTGTTGGCACTAGTTGCCCAACAGGTGTAAAAAACCGCAATAGTCCCTGATAAACTCCCAGATATAAACCTAGTTGATGACTCCACAAATGTCCTTGCTCATTTGCTTGTAGAGGTTGATATCCTCCATCTACTAAATGAAATCCTGCGAATTCTAGCGTGTAAGGGTCAAACCAAAAATAATCAGGGGTGCGGAAAGTATCTTGATAAATTCTTTTCTTTAAATCTTTATCAGTATTAGCTGTTGAGTCAGACAAAATTTCTACAATTACATTTGGATATTTACCATCTTCTTCCCACACAACCCAACTTTTACGGGTTTTGCGTTCAGTTCCCAGCACTACAAAAAAGTCTGGCCCCCGGAAGTGTTCTGATTTGCGTTGGCGTGGACTGTAGTAGATAGTCAGGTTTCCAGCCGCATAAAAATCATTTCTGTCTCGCCACAGCCATTCCAGACATGTCAATAGTAGAATTATTTGCCGTAGATGAAGTTCGCTTTCCAAGGGAGGTTCGTCACTATATAAATCACCAGGGGGAAATATAATATCTTGACAGATGCCTTTTTGAGAATCTAATTCTTGAGCAATGGTCATAGAATCGATACTGCATCAAGTGGTTATGGATTTATTTTAGCAGTTTTGTAGTAGGCGATCGCGTAGCCCGTCGTAGACATCGCTTATTTTTAGGGTAAAGGTAAATAAACTATTCGGTCTTGATATTCATCTTCTTCTGAAGCCAAAGCAGTTATTATTAATTCTTCTATATTTTCACCAATACTCAAATTGGGATTGAGGATGAAAATTCCTGGTATATGACGCTTAACAGCGATATGATCAGCTAAATGTCCCGGCATAGAAGTTCGGTTGTTTGTCACAAGTACAAAATTATTCTTCTCACACCAACACAGAATTACTGGATCAAGCGTACTTTTAGGTGGAGTTTCTAATTCTCCTACTACCTTGATCATAATATCAGGTTCTCGTAATCTAATTTGATTTGGATAAATAGGATTAACATTTTCATCAATCAGATATTTAAGCGTCATGTTTACTCCGTGGCTTTTCTTTGAGTTCGGAGTTGGTGCAGTTTCTCCGATACTGGTGGAGGATTAAGTCGCTGTTGTTCTCGCATTGTATGACCATGTTCTATCCAGTTATTCATGTAAGCACTAATAGTTTCTTTGTTTTGTAGATAATAAAGAATAGTTGCATATACTTGTTCTAAAGAGATTGATTTATAGATTTGGGCAATTTCTTCTGGAGAACGTCCACAATCAATGTATTCATAAAGAATTGTTTCAATACCAATTCTTGAGTCTTTTAGTCTAATGTCTCCAGAAGACAGAAAGTTGAAATACTCTGCGATATGTTTGGTAAACATAGCTTGACCTATATTCATAGTTAGTTATTATATATTATGGTAATCTTTTTTTGAAAGCGAGCAGCCTGACGGCATAGCGATCGCTGACCGCACTACATTAAGGCTTTGTAAAAACAGGCGATCGCATTCTTAAATTAGTCAGAAAAAAAGAGAGTGCGGTCTTATTTTCCTCACAAACTTGACTGAAATCAACTCCCGCTACACGAATAACATCAAGTGGCTTTCGGTCTTGTTTTCGTAATACGCAAATACACTTATAGCGGTTTCCATTCAGATGCGGTACAACGTTATATTCCAAGGTGTAGGGGCACGGCATGCCGTGCCCCTACGGGTGGACCTCACGTAAACGAGAACTGCTATAAGCTACCAGGAGTACATATTAATCAATATTTTTGACAATAGTTATTTAAGTGTTTGTAAGCAAAAATGGAGATGAGGAAATAGAAAAAGCGATCGCCAACCCAAAATCCTAGCTCAACAATAGAAGCCGCAAAGCATACAGGCAAGTTATAATTCTCTTGCGGAGCAACGTAACAAAAATTTATGAGTAACCCCCTGGTACAAGCCTTTTTCGTAGGCAGAGCAGTAGCTGAAGTAGTTAATGAGCGTTTAGAGGTCGCCTTGACCGATGCTTTGAGTGAAATGGGCAAATTTGATGCCGAAGCTAGAGAGCAGGTGCGCCAGTTTACAGAAGAAGTCCTAGAGCGGGCAAATCGGGCAGCAGAAGCAGCTAATACTGGTCAATCTACCACAGGTAGTGGACAAGCTAGTTCTGAATCAGGTGACTTGCAAGCAGATATTGATGAATTGCGAGCAGAAATTGCCTTGTTACGAACAGAATTGCAACATTATCGCAGAGCATCTGCATAAATTTAGTCATTGGTCATTGGTCATTTGTCAAAGTACAGATGACAGAGGACACTTTAGCAAAAACAGTTTAGGAATTACAGTGTCTTTTCTTCTAAGTGATTCGGTTGCAAACCAACGGTACACAAAGTATATGGAACAAGGTTATTCAGATCAGGCATACCGTTGGAATCGGGAAAACTACTCTAGCAGACGGCGTTTTGTGGACATTTGGTCTTTTGTCTTGACCTTAATGTTCAACCTTTGGCTATACAACAAATCTTGGAGTTACACGGGTGGAGTAACTGAGGCAAAGCAGGCTGTAAGACGCAAAACTCAAGCAATCTGGATTCGCAATACTCTGCTCGACTTAGGGCCAACCTTCATCAAAGTTGGGCAATTGTTTTCTACCCGTGCTGATATATTCCCTGGTGAATATGTAGAAGAACTAGCGAAGTTACAAGACAAAGTACCGGCATTTAGCTATGAGCAAGTAGAAGCGACCATTGAGAAAGAACTAGGCAAGAAAATTCCTGAACTATTTCATAACTTTGAACCTATTCCCTTAGCTGCTGCTAGCTTGGGGCAAGTACACAAAGCTGTGCTGCATACTGGGGAATCGGTTGTTGTCAAGGTACAACGTCCTGGACTCAAGAAGTTATTTGAAATAGATTTACAAATTCTCAAGGGAATTACCCGCTACTTTCAAAACCATCCTAAATGGGGAAAAGGGCGAGATTGGTCAGGTATTTACGAAGAGTGTTGTCGCATTCTTTGGGAAGAGATTGATTATATAAACGAAGGTCGCAACGCCGATACTTTTCGCCGGAACTTTCGCGGCTACGATTGGGTGAACGTCCCAAGAATATACTGGCGTTACGCCACGTCCAGAGTGCTGACCTTGGAATATCTCCCTGGAATTAAAATTAGCCAACACGAAGCTATAGAAGCAGCTGGTTTAGATCGAAAAGCGATCGCTCGTCAAAGCGCTCAAGCCTACTTACATCAGTTGCTCAATAGTGGCTTTTTCCACGCCGATCCCCATCCAGGCAATATTGCCATTAGTGCAAATGGGTCTTTGATATTCTACGATTTCGGCATGATGGGGCGGATTAAAGCCAACGTCCGCGAAGGATTGATGCAAACACTGTTTGGGATTGCCCAAAAAGACGGCGATCGCGTTGTTCAGTCTCTCATTGATTTAGGTGCGATCGCCCCAACGGATGACATGGGGCCAGTGCGGCGTTCCGTCCAGTATATGCTCGACCATTTCATGGATAAGCCTTTTGAAAAGCAATCAGTGGCAGCAATCAGTGACGATCTTTACGAATTAGCTTATAATCAGCCATTTAGATTTCCAGCAACCTTTACTTTTGTGATGCGAGCCTTTTCTACTCTAGAAGGGGTAGGCAGAGGCTTAGATCCAGAGTTTAACTTTATGGAAGTTGCCAAACCTTATGCAATGCAACTTATGACCGATATGAATGGTTCTGAGGGGAATAGCTTTCTGAATGAATTGAGTCGCCAAGCAGCTCAGGTAAGTAGTACTGCCTTTGGTCTACCACGTAGGTTGGAGGATACGCTAGAGAAGCTAGAACGGGGAGATATGCGTCTGCGCGTTCGGTCTATCGAAACTGAACGTCTGCTGCGGCGACAAAGCAGTATTCAGCTCTCAATAAGCTATGCTCTATTAATCAGCGGTTTCACACTTTCAGCTACTATCTTAGTAGTTAGCAATCATGCATGGTGGGCGTTAGTCCCTGCTTTAATTGCAGTAGGGATTTCAGTGATCCTGATTCGACTACTTTTACGCCTCGACCGTTATGATCGGATGTATTAATTGTTGCAAAAAAAATATGAAACTTAATTTCACGGGTTTTAGCGATCCGGGACTTATTCGTTCTAATAATCAGGATGCTTACTATATCGATCCAGAAGGGCGATTTTTCATTGTTGCCGATGGTATGGGTGGTCATGCGGGGGGTGAGGAAGCAAGTCGCATTGCTACTAAGGAAATTCAGGCTTATTTGGTGGCAAACTGGCAATCTTCAAAGTCTTCTCAAGAATTGCTAGAGCAAGCTTTGTGGGATGCCAATAAAGCAATTTTGCAGGATCAGCAAAATCATCCCGAACGTGCTGACATGGGTACAACCGTTGTAGCGGTAATTTTTCGCTCTCCAGAGCCACCTTGGTGCGCTCATGTTGGCGATTCGCGGCTATATCGCTTCCGAGAGTCGCAATTAGAACAGGTAACGGAAGACCATACTTGGGTAGCACGGGCAATCAAAATAGGTGACATCACCCTAGATGAAGCCCGATCACATCCTTTTCGTCATGTATTATCGCGCTGTTTAGGGCGTGAAGACTTGCATCAAATTGATGTGCAGCCACTGGATGTAAAAATTGGCGATCGCTTACTGCTATGTAGTGATGGTCTCACAGAAGAACTTGTCTCACAGAAGATTGCTAGCTGCCTCCAAGACACTCCTTATGTCGATAAAGCCGCCATCTCTCTAGTTGAGGCTGCCAAAGAGCAAGGAGGTCACGATAACATCACAGTTGTTATTGTTTCACTCGAAGAAAATAGTCATTAGTCATCGGTCATTGAACAAATGACTAATCCAGTAGATATACTCAGCAATTTGTTCAGCCTGAGCATTTTTTCTTTTTACAATTTGATACAAATAATTTTAACCTCTGAAGTAACCTAATGAGGCTAAATTTGCATAATAGATTGACATCTTGCACATAATGAGATGAAACGAATATAATTCACGTTTATTACCATTCATTCCCCAATCTCCTTAAAATCTCTACCCTCCAAATCTTCCTCCCTAGTGGGGGAGACAACATCTTAGTTTTCCTTAAAATAGTCAAACTATCGAGGGTTAAGGATAGCACCTGCTCTTCTCCCGAAAAGAGAGTTATGCAGAGCAGGAAGGAGTAAACAAGGTAGCTATATCTATACTGAGGCCAAATCAAGCCTCTTTTCCGAAATATGGCTCGGACAACTTGGGTGATATATCAGTGGGATTAGGTGCAGGATATCATAGTAAAAAAGATCCACATTTAGGATGTAGGCAATCTGTCAAACAATTGTTATCTTCCTTAATACGGAAGAACAAATGGGGGACAGATACAAGTCCAAGTATTGTCCCATTTGGACTTCTGTGAGCATATCACTTTTACGCATTGTTTTTTCGGAGTTAACTTATGAATCAACCAATGAAACTATCCTTGGAACAGCAATTTAGCATCTGTTCATTTTCCACTCAAGTACAGCACATGAGCCACGACCAAGCTAAAGACTTCTTGGTTAAACTCTATGAGCAAATGGTAGTCCGCGAGGCAACTTATCAAGAGCTTCTTAAGCACCAGTGGGGCTTAGATTCCGGTTCCACTATGGCATAGAGTCCTTCTAATGTCGCAGTGGGCGACCTCCTTCTCTTGCTTGGTTCCAAGGAGGAAAAGAGCTGGGGATGTCGGGGCGTCAACTTCGATAAGCAATTCCACAAGGTTGGTACAAAAGTTCAATTCACGAAATAAATTAATAATGAGTAAACTTTCTGATGGAGTTTAGACTTATTTTAAGTTTGCAGAACAAACTTACTGTGTGCTTTAGCCAAACTTCTTCTTGTTTCGTTTAGATTTGTGAGAATCACACCTGCGTAAAGTTATAATTCCCCAAAATATTTACTCACGAAAGGTTTATACAGAATTTAGATAGCCTAAGGTTTTACAAGTAGTGCTTTTACCCTTTATAGATATAACTAGAAATTACAACTTGATATATATTTTGTTTATAAAAATTTACATTTATTAAGTCAATATTCTTAAATATATTACAAAAAATGTATGTAACATTAAAAAATCATCCCTAACTGGAAAGGTCGTATGGAGAATCTGTATCAATACCTTCCAGTTTTGCCAGAATTTGAGGCTTAATCTTCTCGTACTCGCTTTTGAGTAAGCTTTTACTAACTTGGGGATCGGCAGAAGATATTGAGGTGTTGCTCATCGTAACCCACTCTTGCAGTCGTTGGTGTTGGGCAAAAGCAACGCTGGAATGTAGAATATGGGTACAGTGACTTGGTGTTTCTCGTGAAAAGAACAACAGAGGGTAGTAATCCGTGTGCTGTAATAAGCGAGCCATTTCTTGACCAAGACTGGTTTTGAGATCAAGGTAGTAAGGTAACCATTTAGCTCCATATTGGCGGTTATAGATGACAGTAATCCACAGCATCATAGGATGAGGAACAGAGATAAAAAGAAATTGATTATACCGGGTACAAACTAAGCGCTTTTGAATTTCTTGTTGCGGTAGCATTACCCACAAGGCTGGTAAAACTTCCCCATTTGTACGGATAGACTGGGGAAATACAATATCGGCAATTGGTTTATTTTGGGGCCAACAAACAGCGCGAGCGATTTCATCGTTTGACCAAGATACCCGCACATCAGCTTTCGTCTTTTGTTTAAGCTCAGTGCTAACTGTAGTAGCAGGAACTAATGCATGGCTGTTTTGCTTAAGGTTACGTGTATGCTCAGGCTGTTCTAGAGACACTAAAATTCTAAGGATTTCACTGATACTTTGGGGACGATCGCGTGCTACTTTAGCTAGACAACTCATCACCAAATTTTCAATTTCTTTTGGTAGTTCTAATCCAGGCGCAACCTCAGCAAAAGAACGTGGTTTTTGATAGTGATGTGTTTTATACCATGCTCCAAAAGAGTGAGTTGATGCTACCAGTGGCATTTTCCCTGTAAGCATCTCAAACATCATAATGCCCAAACTATAAATATCAGCACGGTTGTCTAATTCTTTACCCTCCATCTGTTCGGGAGAAGAATAAGCCAATGTCCCCAAATAGAATTTTGTATGGTCGCCATCTGACTGTAATAACTTAGCAATACCAAAATCTAAAACCTTGACTAATTCTCCGAAACTGGAATCTTGAATCACCAGTATATTGCTTGGCTTGACATCTCGATGAACAATTGGGCAAATTGTACCCTCAACTAGGATGCCATCATGAGCGCACTGTAACCCCAGGCTAAGTTGACGCGCCATACTGAGGAATCTTGGTAAAGGCAGTCGTTGCTTGCGAATAATAGTGTTCAGGCTTTGTCCTTGAAGGTATTCCATGACGTAGAACGGGGTGTTGTTCTCATCTACGCCATAGTCCATCACTCGGACAATGTGGATACTTTTTTGTCCTAATAAAGCACAGGTTTTCGCTTCTCGCTCAAAGCGGTCTTGTAATCGCATCTTTTCATTTTGGATTGATAGAGCGAGAAACTTAACGGCAACAGGTACACCTCCCAACAAAATATCCTTAGCACGATAAACGCGACCCATTGCTCCAGTACCGATTAACTCCTGAAGTTGGTAGCGTTTGCTGAGTAAGCGACCAATGTTGGGGTCTGACATAGAAAATTCGATTCCAAAAGCAGGTTATGAGTGTTTGGGAGGAAAAATGCATTTAATTATGATGTAGTTTTAGTTTGCCCAATTTTGACTAAATAAATAACTCTAGGATATGCCCAAAACCGATGTTAGGGAAAACCGCACTCACCACAGAGTTCTGTGAACTTTGTGGTGAGTGCGGAGTTTTGAATATAAATAAAGCTGTGGTTACATAAAATCAGGGCTTCAGCCTTACCCTTCTGCTGACGGAGACGCTACGCATAGCTTTCTTTGCAGGAATACGCGCAATACGGTTCGGTTAACGTGCATAGTCCTTAAAGATCCCCCTTAGTCCACCCACTTGCTCCATTTGGGGCGACCCCAAGACCGCACTGGCTCCCCCTTAAAAAGGGGGAAATAGAGCTATTCTTAGCCCCCCTTTTTAAGGGGGGTTGGGGGGATCAAGTCTTATCCGAACCGTATTGGGAGTACGCGGACACTGCTTAACTGCGCTATCGCCGGAAGCCGACACTCAGACTTCTCTCTTTGTCATTCGTCATTTGTCATTAGTGGTTTTTCACAGATCATTTAGGACTGCTATAGTACTAATTGGAAGTTTTTCGTTTTTTCTGTAAGTTATAAGAAATGTGAAAAGCTGATTTATTACCCATCACATAGTATTGAATTCGACGTTCAATAATCTTGTTAATCTGGAACATAAAATAATAAAAAAAGTATGGATTTCCTACCATTTCTGTCAAGGCTGTTAAGCATTTTCCTTGCTTTAGAGGCTCTACAACTTTGTAGTAAGCTAGGTTTTTTTTGTAAACTACAAGATTATTAGATAGGGCACGCATTAAAGCTGGATTTTTTTTCACAACCTCTTCTTGCATAAAAGAATTAGTAGCTTTGCAATATTGATTGATACGTGGTATTGAGCTTTGATATACAAGAGAGCCGGGCCGGGAGAGGTAGAAATAATAGGGTTTTGGCTCAAGGAAAAAGCGAGCTCCTTTGATTAAGCATTTCATATCAAGCCAAAAATCTTGCCCCATCCTGATCTCTTCATCATACTCGATGCCGTGCTTAACCAGAAATTCTCGTTTGAATAGAGGTTTGCTTAAACCAAGATGTAACCCTGGTTGTCCAAAAATATCAGTTTCGACAAAATAAACAATATCAATTTGGCGAATTTTATCTATACGTTCTCCACTTTCTTTAATCAATGTACTCCAAGGAGATGTTTCACCATCGTTGATTAAATAAAGATCGTCAGCAATCATGTCTGCATCTTTTTCATTTGCCAGAGATACAAGCTTTTCCAATCTTTCTGGAGCATACCAATCATCTGAATCAAGTACAGCAATCCATTCTCCTTGGGCTGCTCTGAGGGCACGATTACGCGCAGCAGCAGCTCCAAGGTTTTGTTCATTAACTATCACTTTGAGACGCTGGTCAGTAAAACTTTTAGCGACTTCTACAGTTTTATCACTTGAACCATCATCGACGATGATAACTTCAATATCATTGAGGGTTTGCTCTAAGGCTGACTCTATTGCTCTTCCAATATAAGCCTCAGTATTATAAGCAGGGATAATGACAGATATTTTAGGGTTCACGAAACTAATCTCCTCACTATACCGTTAGGTAAAAATGCCAAAATCCTGAAGATAACTTGATAATTTCTTTTTTACTATACAACTAAGTAGGTTATTGAGAATAAAATATGACTTTTTAAGGTCGGGTCAGCTAGTACACTGCGATGAATCCGTCACTGTAGACAGAAGTCGAAGCGTTGGTTTGTGCCGAGCAGCTAGCATTGGGTTAAGAGACTTATACCAACCGACTTAAAAAATAAGTAATTTACATTCTTCAGTATAGTTTTGTTTGTACCTACTTCTTGACTGCCCTTAAGTTGACTGACGCTCTAGGCTAGCTTCCATTGTATTAGTTAAGAAATGACCAGCCAAGATGCCACTACTGAGGTAATATGTATCTTCTGAAATCCGGTGTAGGGTTTCAAAGCCGCTACGACGCTGACGATCGCCTATTACCCAGTAACGCTGCACAATTGTATCTAGACCAATCCAGCCTTCGCCTTCAACCTGTCCCAAAAGATTATGTTGGAGTAAAAAAGTGTACTGACGTTCTCCTTCATGCAGCCGCCCCTTGTATTGTAAAGAGATTTCCGAGCGATCGCTACCTGGGAATATCAGCTTTGTAGCCATAGTAAACCAGTTATCTCGATTCCAAGCTACCAAGGTCATACCCTTGACACTGATTGGCATACCATTACGTTCCAGCCAATTTCCTTGTATTGTCCAGCGTCCTGGTTCCAATAAAAAAGTATGAGCCACCTTCTATATTCCCTGTCTTGATCGAGTGCCAACAAGACTACAGTTATAGCAGTGCTGAGTTGCGTTAGCGAATAGCGGGGCGTTTAGCCCGTGCTGAGTCCTGAATACTAGCTTTGGTGAATTTCTCCCAAAAGTACTTCTTGAGGTGCCCCAGTGGCAATAGGTAGGTTGCCTGGAATACCCAAACGTCGCCAATAAGCTAAAACGGCGAAGGCGATCGCTTCTTTAAAATCTGCACTCAAACCGACTTCATCTGTAGTCCCGACTGGTATTGATGTCAACAACAACTGTAATCTTTGTTTCAAATAAAGATTGCGGCTACCACCGCCACATAATAGTACCTGCTGTGGCATTGACCGCAAAAAAGTGTGGTAACTATGAACAATTGAAGCAGCTGTAAGTTCCGTGAGAGTTGCCAGTATGTCGGCAGCGTTGAGTTGGTATGCTTGAGCATCTTTTAAACACTGATGCATATAAGTCACACCAAATAACTCTCGACCAGTGGATTTGGGTGGCGGTAAATGAAAATAGTCTTGGTTGAGCCATTGTTCTACCAATTGATCGCAAGGAGTACCACTCGCTGCCCAATTGCCATTTTCATCGTAAGTTTTAGCACCAGCGCTTAAGTGCTGTACCGCCAGATCCAACAGACTATTTCCTGGGCCAGTATCCCAAGCGCGAATTTTTGAAAGCCAGTCACCATGCCGAGGCGGAATATAAGCAACATTACCAATACCACCAATATTTTGAACACAACGTCCTTGCTGGGGATGGCTGAGTAAATAAGCATCCACTCTCGGAACCAGAGGCGCACCATGACCACCAATAGCGATATCAGCAACGCGGAAGTTGCTCACAGTTGTAATGCCCGTAAGATAGGCAATTAATTCACCGCGCCCTAGTTGGAGACTGTAGCCGAGTGGGAAATAGGGAGTGGTTTTCTTCCCCATTCCCCTATCCCCAGGTGGTCGATGATAAACCGTCTGACCGTGGGAGCCAATGAGAGTAGCTGGCTGGTGATCAATCTGAATATTTTGGGCGGCTTGGGCAAAGACAAGGGCGATCGCATCATCTATTTCTGCCAATTCTGCCATTGAGATCGCAACGCCTGCACCAACTGCTAATATTCTTTCTCTGAGTTCGGCTGGATAAGGATATGTTTCCCCAGCTAGCAACTCAACTTTAAGATCCAATTCTCTACCGGAAATCTCTACTAACGCAGCGTCTATGCCATCTACGGATGTGCCACTAATTAAACCGATAACGCGAGTAGGGACAGCAGTTTCTTCAGTCGGATGCATTGATCAAGATTCTTTTGTTGATTGCAAGAGGTAGTTTAATTCATGTTATTACCCATGTCAAAAAAACTCAGGTGGCATAATTGACTGGCGAAAGACGGGTAGGCAGAGCAAGGGAAGAATGTAAAAACTAATAGCCATGAACACGAATCTATTTCTCTTGATCAGGAAACAGGGTTCTCAAAGACTGTCCATTATCTTTATTAGTCCTTCACAAGTACAACCTCCGAAAATACAACATCTTAATATGCCTGGTCTAACTTTACAATTTCTGATCTTCAGATAAAGAACAGATAGTCTCTCCAGTTTTTCGGAAAGTAAAACTACTTGTTTAGCTTCTAACATAAAGCAAATTATTAACCAAATAGATAGATTTTTCGGCAAAGGTAAATCCAGTAATTTCAACGTGTTGTTTCTTCTGTAAGACATCACATAATGAATTCAAGTCGCACAACGAATTCACCAACAAACAAAATTACAGGATATCAAAATTATGTCTTTCAAAAAAATTGCTTGCATCGCTGCTCTATCTTTATCTGCAATCTCCTCATTTATATATGCTGGTTCTGCCCAGGCTATTTCCTTTAAAGTGAATACAGGTATTGCCGCTCCTGATGGAACAACTGACAAAGGTGCTTTTTCTGAGTTTACTCAGCTTCCAGGTACGACAACTATTAACTTCAATAATGGTCAAGCACCAACCACTGGTTTCGCTAAGTACTCATTTGAGAACGGTAAAAAGAGCAGTGTTAGGTCAGATGTATGGGCACCTGCCGGAGCAAAGGGTGAAGTCAATAAGACTAGCTATTTGGCAGTTTTCAACGGTGATAAAGTCACAGTTAACCTTGGAGGCTACCTCAATTATTTCGGTATTGACTGGGGAGCTATCAGTGCCAATAACACGTTCTCTTTTTACAATGGCAATACTTTAATCAAAACATTTACAACTACTGATGTGAACCCAGTTGCTACAGTTGTTGGCACAAACCAGAATGGTGAAAAAAATGCCTATCTTCACTTCTACTCAGATAGTAGCAACGATATTTTCAACAAGATTGTCATCTCCCAATCAAGCACAGTAGGTGGTGGATTTGAAAGTGACAACCATTCTTTCCATTCAGGAACTGGCAGATTTACAGGTTTTGACCCCAAGTCTGTTCCTGAGCCTAGTGTTATCTTAGGTATGCTGGCTGTAGGTGGTATGTTTTTATGCAAAGGCAAGAACGAGAAGTTACAAAGCGTAAAGCAATCTCATTAAAGATACCAATCATAGCTCAGTAAGATTTTTCTGATTTTCTCTATCCCTAACCCCAGGCTCCAGGTTCGCGCAGCGTGCCGCCGGATGTAGGATTTAAAAACTTCTGACGACAATTCAACATTAAATATAAGTTAGGGCGAGCTTACTTTAGGTAAACTCGCCCTAATTCTTTTGCCATTTTCAGAGATTCTCCTACGGACAGCACAACGCATAGCAAACTTTTAGAGTAGGACTGACACAAAACCCACATCCTCAGAATCGATATGATAGAAAAGTAAATAAAATTTAAGAAATATTTATCGAATGGTGGTTCAATCATCTGGCTTGTCCAAGGTCAAAGAGTCATTAACACAAAAAATCTTTTTAGGTAATGAACCTAATGCAGAGTTAATTGCAATTCTCACCGTTTACTTTGTCCAAGGAATTTTAGGGCTATCGCGTCTAGCCGTTAGCTTTTTCCTCAAAGATGAACTGCTGCTGAGTCCAGTCCAGGTATCGGCGCTATTGGGAATTGTCTTCCTACCTTGGATGATCAAGCCGGTGTTTGGTTTTATTTCTGATGGTTTGCCTATATTTGGCTATCGTCGGCGTCCTTACTTGATTTTATCTGGGATACTGGGAACTGCTTCCTGGGTGAGTTTGTCCACAATAGTTCATACTAGCTGGGCAGCTACCTTAGCGATCGCTCTTGGTTCTCTCTCCGTCGCCATGAGTGATGTGATAGTTGACTCGTTGGTTGTTGAACGAGTTAGAGGTGAATCGCAAGCAAAAGCCGGTTCACTACAATCTCTATGCTGGGGTGCTGCTGCGATCGGAGGTTTAATAACAGCATACTTTAGCGGGCTGCTGCTCCAATACTTTACTACCCGTACTGTCTTTGGAATTACCGCCTTATTCCCTCTCATCGTCTCAGGGGTAGCTTGGTTAATCGCTGAGTCTCCTGTTAGCAAAGATTCTCAAGATAGTAATATCAAACATCAACTGGGGCAGCTACGCCAAGCCATTACCCAAAAAACAATTTGGCTACCAACTGCGTTTATCTTCATCTGGCAAGCTACCCCAAACGCAGAGTCAGCTTTTTTCTTCTTCTCTACCAACGAACTACACTTTGAACCAGAATTTTTGGGGCGGGTGTATTTAGTGACAAGTTTCGCTTCTTTAGCAGGTGTTTGGATTTTTCAACGTTTCCTTAAAAGTATCCCTTTTCGGGTGATTTTTG
>JBBSCU010000145.1:0-13982 GCA_038249935.1 Chroococcales cyanobacterium | reverse complement strand
TTCGTATAAAGTTGCGAGTTCTTGAATTAACACTCCTATTGACCAGGCATCAGAGATAATGTGATGCATCGTCAGCAGCAGCACATATTCTTTCTGACTTAACTGTAGTAGCTTGATGCGTAGCAACGGGCAACAACTTAAATCAAAGGGCTGCAATTCTGACTCAGTTGCTAATAGTTGCACTTGGGTTGCTTGCTCTAGAGGTTCGAGTGTTTGCAAATCTACAATTGGCAATGGCAAATTCAAGCTAGGAGTAATAATTTGAATTGGTTTCCCTTCTACAGCAACAAAATTAGTTCGTAAAATTTCATGCCGTTGCACAACTTCATTGAAGCTACTTTCTAAGGCGGCTATATCAAGTACACCAATAAGGCGAACAGGCGCAGACATATTGTAAAGAGGGCTGTTTAGCATTAGCTGACTGACAAACCACAGCCGTTGTTGAGCGAAGGATAGAGGTAAATCTCTATTCCGAGAAACAGGTTCAATAGGAGGATATTTAATAATTTGTGCAGTCTGCAACTGTGTATTGATGCTTTGGGCTAACTCAGCAATAGTGGGTGATGCAAATAACCAACTTAATGGCACTTCCAGATTGAATGTGTCTCTTACCCGTGACATCACTTGAGTTGCTAGCAGCGAGTGTCCTCCGAGTTCAAAGAAATTATCGTAAATACCAACTCGCTCTACTTTCAGCACTTGCGACCAAATTTGCGCCAGCATTTCCTCAATGGGTGTGCGTGGGGCAACAAATTTTTCTAGCAGAGTGCTGTCTAACTCTGGCTTTGGCAGGATGCGGTGGTCTATTTTGCCGTTGGGAGTCAGGGGTAAGGATTCCAGCAGTACAACAGCACTCGGTACCATGTACTCTGGTAGCTTTGCCTTCAGAAAGTGACGCAGTTCTGGGATTGTGGGAGATTGTTCCACCTGTGACACTATATAAGCCACTAAACGTTTGTCGCCCGGTTCATCCTCTCTTACTACCACCACCTTTTCCCACACGCCTGGGTGTTGCGCCAGTAATGCCTCAATTTCTCCCAACTCAATGCGAAAGCCCCGAATCTTGACTTGGTTATCTATGCGTCCTAAATACTCTAACTCGCCATTGGGCAAATAACGTGCCTTATCTCCTGTTTTGTATAGTCGTGCTTGGGGGTTTTTGCTAAAAGGATTAGAGACAAACCGTTGTTGTGTCAATTCGGGACGATTTAGATAACCACGCGCTACCCCTTCCCCACCAACGTACATCTCGCCTGGAACACAAATTGGTACTGGCTTTTTATATTCATCCAGGACATACATCTGTAAGTCGGGAATCGGACAACCAATTACACTTGCCGTGCCATGCAAATCGGCTTTACTCAAGGGGCGATAGGTAACGTGTACAGTGGTTTCTGTAATTCCGTACATATTTACCAATTGGGGCATCTGGTCGCCGTGGCGTTCAAACCAAGGCTGCAAACTCTTGAGTTCTAAGGCTTCTCCACCAAAAATTACTAGGCGCAACTTCAAGTCGTCAATAGTCGCGATCGCCTGTTCTACTTGAATTAACTGACGGAAGGCCGAAGGAGTTTGATTGAGAATTGTGACTTTTTCTTGACACAATAATTCATAAAAGGATTTGGGCGATCGCGTCACTAAGTATGGCACTACCACTAGTCGTCCACCATACAGCAATGCACCCCAAATTTCCCATACGGAGAAGTCGAAGGCGTATGAATGGAACAGTGTCCACACATCATCTTGATTGAAGTGATACCAAGAGTTTGTCGCTGCAAACAGACGTACTACATTAGAGTGATTGACTAAAACGCCCTTGGGTTTACCTGTTGAGCCAGAGGTGTAGATGACGTAGGCGAGGTGGGAAGAATTGAAAGTTTGAGATTTATAATTTGAGATATGAGATTGAATAATTTCCCAATCTGCATCAAGGCAGAGAATTTTGGCTTGATGGTCGGGAAGTTTTTCTAATAGGTGCTTTTGGGTTAATAATACCTGTACTTGGGCATCTTCTAGCATGAAAGCTAGGCGTTCTTGGGGATAGGTAGGGTCTAGGGGAACGTAAGCACCACCAGCTTTGAGAATACCTAATAAACCTACCACCATTTCTAGCGATCGCTCCACACAAATCCCAACCAGTACTTCTGGTTTTACCCCCAGAGTTTGCAAATAGTCTGCTAATTGGTTAGCTTGTTGATTTAATTCACGGTAAGTTAACTGTTGCTGTTCAAATATTATAGCGATCGCATCAGGTGTTTTTTCTGCTTGTTGTTCAATTAACTGATGAATACACAAATCCTGTGTCCAGTCTGTTTGAGTATCATTCCACTCCACAAGCAGTTGATGTTGTTCAGATGCAGTTAATAATGGTAACTCAAAGAGCTTGGCTTGAGGATTAGCAACAATACCAAAAAGCAAGTTCTGGAAATGCTTGATCATTCGTGCAATTGTAGCTGGCTCAAATAATTCCGTACTATACTCTAAACTCCCAATAATTTCGCCATCGGTTTCCGCCAAAGACAGATGTAAATCAAATGCTGCTGTTTGATTTTCGTCATCCACCATGCTTAAAGTTAAATCAGGTAACTCCAGTGCTTGCATAGGTGTATTCTGGAGTTGAAAAACCACCTGAAACAGAGGATTATAGCTGAGGTTACGCTCTGGTTGAATTTCTTCTACTAATTTTTCAAAAGGAAAATCTTGGTGAGCATAGGCTCCTAATGTCACCTCGCGTACTTTAATTAGCAAATCTCGAAATGTTGGGTTTCCACTTAGCTCAGTACGCAACACCAAAGAGTTGACAAAAAAACCAATAAGTTTTTCAATCTCGGCTCGGTTGCGGTTAGCAATAGGCGAACCAATGCATATATCATCTTGACCTGTGTAGCGGTGCAATAAAACTTTAAAGGCCGCTAGCAAAGTCATAAATAGAGTTACCCCTTCACTGCGACTTAGGGAATGTAACGCCTTGGTTAAATCTTGTGGTAAAACAAACGATTGAGTCGCGCCTCGAAAACTGGGAATTGCTGGTCGTGGTCGGTCAGTGGGTAGGCGCAGCATCGAAAGATTATCTAGTTGCTGCTTCCAGTAAGCTAGCTGAGTATCCCAAACCTGACCTTGTAGGCGCTGTCGTTGCCAAACTGCAAAGTCGGGGTATTGAATTGACAACTCTGGTAGAGGCGATTGTTTGGAACTACAAAAAGCTGGATAGAGTGCAGCTAATTCATCTACTAGCACCCCCATTGACCAAGCATCAAAGATGATGTGATGCATTGTAAACAACATCACATATTCTGTTTGACTCAACTGTAATAACTTCACCCGTAATAACGACCCCTGCACCAAGTCAAAGGGAAGAAGCGACTCTTGATTAATTAACTGGTGTACTTCTTGTTCTTGCGTTGACGATGGTATGCTGCACAAATCAACCACAGATAGTTTCAAGCTCAAAGATGAAGCAATGATTTGAACTGGTTTCCCCTCTACAGAAGTAAATGTAGTTCGTAGAGCTTCATGCCGTCTAATAATTTCATTGATGCTTAATTCTAGTGCCGTTACGTTTAGCTTACCTTGCGATCGCACAGCACTAGAAATATTATAGAAGGGGTTCCCTGGTTGCAGTTGTTCAATTAACCATAGCCTCTCTTGAGCAAAGGATAAAGAAAAAGAGTTAGATTCTCGACTTTGGGCTGGGATAATTGTGGGTACAACTTTTTCTGTTTGCTGGTTCAGCCGTTGCAGTAGTAGTTCGCGCTTTTCAGGAGAAAGAGCCGCAATTCGTTTAGTAATATCTGTCATGGTTTTCGTTCTCCCTGATTAAATATTGGCGTTGCATAATGGCGAGATGATTTTTTTCACGCGGAGGCGCAGAGGCGCAGAGAGGATAAGGAGTTTTAGATTTCAATACATAATATTTCATCCCTTAATTCAGCAACGCCAATATTTTCAGCACTGAGAATAGATGGAATTTGGTCTTCTGGCATTTGTTCGAGTTCTGCCAACATCTGCTCTAGTAATTCGCTATCTACCTGCTCTAGCTGTTTTTCAGCAATAATTATTGCTAACTCGGCGACTGTGGGAGTTGCTAACATTTGGCGTAAAGATAGTTCCAACCCAAAAGCGTTATAAAGGCGAGAAGTAACCTGCGTTAACAGCAGAGAATGTCCCCCTAAATCAAAAAAGTTGTCGTGGATGCCAATTTTTTCTAATCTCAAAACCTCAGTCCAAATTCCTGCTACGACTTGCTCAACTTCAGTACAAGGTGCTACAAATGTTGCTTCTAATTCTGGTCTGACTTGTTCAGGTGCTGGTAAGGCTTTACGGTCAACTTTACCGTTAGATGTTAGGGGTAAGGTCTTCAGCATCACAAAGACTGCTGGCACCATATAATCAGGTAACTTTTGTTTGAGGAAGTCACGTAAATTACTGGATTTGGGGATTTCTGATTTTGAATTGGGAACTACATAACCGATAAGGCGTTGATTACCAGATTCATCCTTATGAGCCACAACTACACTGTTATAAATAGCTGGATGTCGGCTCAAAACAGCCTCTATTTCTCCTAGTTCTACACGGAACCCACGAATTTTAACTTGATGGTCGATTCTTCCCAAATATTCAATATTTCCGTTGGGTAAATAACGAGCTAAATCTCCAGTTTTATATAGGCGTGGCGATTTTGAACACTCAAAGGGATTGGAGATGAATTTCTCGGCAGTTAGTTCGGGACGGTTGAGATAACCTCTGGCTAATCCAGCACCGCCAATGTATAATTCCCCTGGTAAACCAATCGGTTGAAGTTGCAAGTTATCGTCAAGGATGTAAAGTTGCGTATTGGCAATGGGGCGACCGATGGGTATTGAACCTGATGTCTGTTTGTCATGAGGCACTTGGTAAATACAACATCCGACGACAGTTTCCGTAGGGCCATATTCGTTAAATAGTAGAGTTTCTGGCGCATACTTTTGCCAAAAAGCAATGTGTTGGGCGGTTAAATTTTCGCCACCAATAATAAAAGCTTTAGTTTTACCAGCGGCTATTTGCGGTGGTAACTGTTGGGCTAATAGTTCTAGTTGAGTGGGCGTAATTTTAATCAGACTATAGTTAGAATTATTTTCCAGGGCAATACTTAAAGCTTCGATGCCCAAATCTTCAGATAAAAGTTGCACTTGATTACCTACTAACAAAGGTGCAAATAAACCCGTGATAGTGGCATCGAAAGCAATAGAAGAATGAACGCAACTACCTTTACCTTCTTCAATAGGATAAGCGCGAATACACCAACACAAGTAGTTGATTAACCCTTGGTGAGTAATTAAAGTTCCTTTGGGTGTTCCGGTTGAACCAGAGGTATAAATTACATAAGCCAGGTTGTCAGATGTCAGCCTACTATGAGGGTTTTCCTGGCTGTGGAGAGCAATACTTTCCCAGTCTGTATCTAAACAAACTATATGCGATCGCGCATCTGGCAAACTTGGTAATAACCGCTCTTGGGTTAATAATACTGGCGCTTGGGTATCTGCTAACATAAAATCCAAACGTTCTTGGGGATAGCTGGGATCTAATGGTATGTATGCGCCACCAGCTTTTAAAACGCCAAGAATGCCCACTAGCATTTCTAAGGAACGCTCAACGCAGATTCCTACTAATACCTCGGAATCAACGCCTAAATTCTTTAAGTAGTTAGCTAGTTGATTGGCGCGTGTATTTAGTTGAGCATAAGTAAGTTGCTGATTTTCAAAGATAACGGCAATATTATCTGGTGTGCGTGTTACTTGTTCCTCAAACAGTTGATGCATACACTTGTCATCAGGATAATCAGCCTCAGTCTGATTAAACTCAATTAGTAGTTGATGGCGATCGCGATCGCTGATAATACTTAACTCACTAATCGCTAATTCGGGATTAGCGATCGCACTTTCTAACAATCTCTCAAATTGCGCTGCTAAACTCTGAATATTTTCAGCTGCAAATAGATGAGCATCATAATAAAAATCTAGTTGGAGATCATCTTTGTAAATACAAGATAAGTTCAGTTTAAACTTATCTAAATAAAAATTAATTTGGAAAATAGACCAAATAATATTGTTGGTAACTTGTTTAATACTTATTTGGTGAAAATCAAAACCAAATGGCAATACCTGAAAAACTGATTGATTATTAAACTTAATTTGTTCCCAGTTATAATATTCCTGCCATTGATTAGCCTCTCTACTATTATTTATTATTTGTTGTATTACCTGACTAATTGTTTGTTTATTATCTAATTTAACCTGAAATGGCAAGTATTTAGTTAACAATCCAATGCTTGGTTGTAAATCTTGATATCTCCTACCATCAAAAGCTGTACCAATTATGAATTCTGCATTACCTGTTAGTCTCCAAAGTAGAGTTTGCCAACAAGCAAGTAAAAGGTTTTTTGAAGAAAATTCATGTTTTTTAACAAACTTGTTAATACTTTCTTCTAGATTTGGACTAATCTTTATACTAATAACTTGCGGTTGATATTCCTTGACTTTAATAATTTCTTTTTCCCAAGCTAGCTTAACATTTATCCCAATACTAAAATTTTGTTGCTGCCAATAAGTTTTACCAATTTCTCCATCTGCTGCTGTTAGTAATTCGTTTTGCCATTCAGAAATATCTACATATTGTAACGGTTCTTCAACTATCTCCTCTGATTGTAAACAAGCTGTATAAGAACGGCTGATTTCATCAACTAAGTTGTCTAAGGATGTAACATCAGCACAAAGCGCAGGTAAGCAGATCAGCATGAGTTGCTCATTGGCCGATAGTAATAACTGAGATATATGTAATAGAGAACCTTGTTCAAAATTAAAAGTTAAATCTTTTAATTGTTGAAAAGTCTCGTCAATCTTTGTTTGCTGTGCTTGTAAACTCAACTGGCTTAAATCTAATTCACTATGCCATGATATATTTCCTTCGCCAATTATTTGTAGAGGTATTGTTAGTCCAGGCAATGTTTTAAAATTTGTGCAGAGTATTTCATGGCGATTAACAACTTGCTCAACAGCTACTTTAAGAATTTTACGATTGAGATTACCTTGAATCATTACAGCTAATTGAATACGGTAAGTTTGAGGGTTATCAATTTGCTGCAACTGCCATAAATATTTTTGTTGTGGGGATAGTTGATAACCTTCAAGTGTTTCTTGCATATTTTTAGCCTTGACATGATTTTTATAAAAGTTTACACAGAGAAAATAGAGAAAAGTTGGCGTTGCTGAATCAAGGGATAAAATATTACTCCTTATCCTCTCTGCGTCTCTGCGCCTCTGCGTGAGAAAAATCATCCCGCATTTATGCAACGCCGAAAAGTTTAGTGATTAATGAGTTTGTGGCTGAATGGTTCAGCCATGCCTACTATTACTTTTCTACTGCCCTGAAATGGATTGCGTCCGTGAGCAACTAAAATATTGTCGAGTAGTAAAATATCACCTGATTGCCAAGGAAAAACTACTGTTTCTTGGGCATAAGCTGCACGAATTTCTTCCAATACTGAAGTTTCAATTACAGAGCCATCACCATAATAAGTATTATGAGGTAAATCTTCTTCTAAAAACTCTGTTAACAAGGCTTGACAAATTGTAGGTTTTAAAGTTGTAACATGAAAGAAAGCAGCATGGTTAAACCAAGATTTTATACCTGTAATTGGATGTTTAACAACGGCTGGACGAACTTGCCGAGTTCTGAGACGGTTGCTATCTTTCCATTCAAATTCAATAGCATTGCTACGGCAATACTGTTCTACAACAGCTTTCTCTGTAGTTTGAAATACGTTTTGCCAAGGTAGTCCAAATCCATCGTTATAATTGCGAACATACAATACTTGTTTTTCGATAAATTGTTCGCAAATCTGAGGAGAAAGACGCTCAAAAATCTTTTGACAATCAGCAATTGGTGTTTCTCCTCCCTGTTGAGCTACTGTCAGACAACAAAAGTATATTTTTTGTGGCCAAGTTAGACAATATGTGCTTTCATTATGGAGAAAAATACTTTCTTCAGCCGGATAATCGGTGGAAGTATATATTTTACTACCGACTTCGTGACGTGGCGATGAGCGATCGCTATAACTCATCGGTTCTTCCTTGGCGGTTACTTTAATAAATTGGTCTAATTGATCTGCTGTGTTGATATTAAAATCTCGAAAAAGTAAGGCTCTATTTTTAAGTAAAAGCTCCTCTATTATCTCTTGATTTTTGCTTGCCCACTCTATCAGATTCACATTCGCTACAGCAGGTTGAACTATTAAAGGAATATGTTTGCTATTAAGAAAATAGCTTGTCCGAATTAATTCTGCTGGTGAAATTTTGACAGCTTTACGGTTAGTTTCTAACTTTTTCAAACTTAACTGATGATTATTCATCATAAGGTTCTCCTTGATGATTATGAACGATGAGCAGACTGGCGTTTTATATTCTTTAACATTTGGATATTAGCTACTTCTATCTCTTGAGCTTTAACTGTTTTATGGACTCTTTCAGCTTGAGCAAAGTTGGCTGCGATCGCATCAATTTTGAGATCGGCTGTAGTCACAATTTCTTTGAGAAGTTCTTGCCAATGAGCGACCATGCGAGTAATTGTGTCAGCAAAAAATAAGTCTGTACTGTACTCAAAACAGCCGCTAATTCCCTCTGGTGTCTCTACCAAGAAAAGCCCCAAATCATACTCAGATGTTCCGTTATGAATATCTAAAGATTGCAATGTTAAACTCGGTAATTCTAAAGTTCCTAAAGGAGCATTTTGGAGAACAAACCATACTTGGAATAAAGGTAAATGATTTTGCTGCCGTTCTGGTCGCAGTTGCTCAACAATTTTTTCAAATGGCAAGTCTTGATGAGCGTAAGCGCCTAAAGTAACTTCCCGTACCCGTCTTAATAATTCACAAAAGCTCGGATTTTTAGATAAGTCAGTGCGTAAAACTAACGTGTTAACAAAGAAACCAATCAATTTTTCAATTTCAGCGCGATTGCGGTTAGCGATGGGAGAACCAACTCGGATATCAACTTGCCTTGAATAGCAATATAATAAGGTTTTAAAAGCTGCCAACAGCGTCATAAACAGAGTTACTCCCTCTTCTTGACTCAGCAGTTGTAACTGTTTAGTCAAATCTAGCGGTAGCAAAAAGTTTTCCACTCTAGCTTGATAGCTTTGTTGTGCAGGGCGAGGCCGGTCTATGGGTAACTGTAAAGGCGGCAGATTTTGACCTAGTTGGTTTTGCCAATAAGTCAATTGTTTTTGTAACACTTCTCCTTGCAACCACTGACGCTGCCAAACTGCAAAATCAACATACTGAATCGGCAATTCTGGTAGTGGTGAGGGCTTCCCTGCACAAAAGGCTGCGTACAGTTTGGCAAGTTCCTCCAACCATACACCCATTGACCAACCATCGGAGACTATGTGATGCAGACTTAACAGCAGTATGTACTCTGTTTGATCTAACCATAGTAAGGTGGTTCGCAATAATGGACTTTGAGTTAAATCGAAGGGGGATTTTGCTTCTTCAGTGGCTATTTGTAAGGCTTTTACCTCTCGTTGCTGTTCATCTATGCCGCGTAGGTCTATTACTGGTAAGTTGATAGTTAGGGTTGGAGCGATCGCTATTGTAGGTTCCCCTAGTATTACAGGAAATGTCATCCGCAAAGTCTCGTGTCGCCGCACTATTTCATTAATGCTTTGTTCAAGGGCAGTAATATCAAGATCACCTGTGACTTTTAAGGCTTCTGTGTCATTGTATATGGAATTGTCTGGTGCTAGCTGGCACAAAAACCATAGTCGTTGTTGAGCAAAAGAGAGAGGTAATTTCTCATCTCGTGACACGCTTAAAAATGTTGGAGTCTGTAAACCTTGCTGTGTCTTGATTTCTTTGTCAATATCTCCAGACAAACTGGCAATGGTAGGAAACTCAAACAAACAGCGTAGCGGCAATTCAATCTGGAATGCTTCGCGCACACGAGAGATTACCTGGGTTGCCAGTAGAGAATGCCCTCCTAACTCAAAGAAATTGTCGCTAATACCAATCTTGTCTACTCCCAAAACCTGAGTCCAAATTCCGATGAGCATCTCTTGGATAGGAGTTCGTGCAGTTACATCTTTGGCTGCTGGTTCGTCGGCTCGAATTGTTTCAAGTGCCGGTAAAGCTAGGCGATCTATTTTGCCGTTGGGTGTCAGGGGTAAAGCATCCAGCAATACAAAAGCCGATGGTACCATGTATTCTGGCAATTTTGACTGTAAATAGTGGCGCAGTTGTGGTACTAATTCACGAGCTACTTTCCCTTGTAGGGGGTTATTGGCGTAAGTCTGCCAAGGACGGGGAGAATCAAGTTGCTTTAAAATAGACATCTCCGGAAAAGATTTAGAAACCTTAAATTCACGCGCAGACCTAACCCCCCTACCCCCCTTCCCTTGTAGGGAAGGGGGAATTAAAGCCTCTCTCCGCTTCGGGGAGAGGTTTGGAGAGGGGTCATGCATTTCTGTAGAAATACTCTGTTTTCGTTGCAACAAAACGTCATAACTGCCATCTGCATGAGCTGCTGACCAACTGATGTCCACAGAGTAAGGTAAGATTTCGCTTAATGTCCAAAAATCTTCTGGTTCAACTCCCATATTAGGAGCGATCGCTCTTAAGACCGAACGGAGTTCACCGACTGTTGTATATGCTGTCTCCAGCTTGAGCAATTCTAAAGACTTGACTTCTGTTACTAATCGTGCATTTGGTATGCGACACAGCCCCAATATTTCTGGCTGGGTTGATTCTAGTAACTCGATGAGAGCATTCAGCGTTAAGCCTTGCTGCTGCCAGTCTAACCAAGTCACATTTGTTGGAGTGCTAACTCGACTGCCAACATGAAGAATCACATCATAACGGAACTTGCTCAGTTCGTTATTGTAGCGCCCCTGCTTAGGTAGAATTTCTACATTTGTAATCTGCGGTAGATATTGGGACAACGCCAGGAAAAAGGCGGGATCAATTACCAATTCTTCCTCTTGAGCGAGGCGTTTTTGCACCTGCTGTTGCACCTGGGCAGTAGATAAAGAATCGCTAGCTGAATGCAGGATAACTGCCGTGTGAAATGCTTCTAGTAGCGGTAGACTACGCACATCCCCGACGAAGATAGCTCCCCCTGGTTTTACTAGCTCCACTGCACCTGCGATCGCCCGCAACAAATAATCAATGCTAGGAAAATACTGGATAACTGAGTTAATAATGATTGTATCGTAAGTTGCTGCTGACAAACCTGCAAAGTTATCTGCCATTCTTTGACTTAGAGTTACCTGCGACAGATGATACTCTGGTATTTCGAGTACTTTTTGGATGTAGTGCAAAGTAGCTTGAGAAAAATCCGTGCCTTGGTATTGGGTACAGACAGGTGCAATCCTAAATAAGATTAAACCAGTACCGCAACCGATTTCTAATACCCGATTTGGTTTGAGTGAGAGGATACGCTCAACTGTGTTGTTTAGCCAAATTTGCATTTCCTCGGCTGGAATCGGCAAATCAGTGTAACTGCTGTTCCAACCAGTAATATTAAACGCGGGATTTTGGTTTAAGGAGATTCGTTGATAACTATCTGCCTCAGAATCATAAACTATCTGCCACTGGGATATCTGCTCGGTTTCCCATTGTGATTTTTCTGATTGTTCCTCCGTACCTTGATATTGGGTATTCTGTACCACATAACTTACCAAGCGCTTCTGATCAAATGCGTCCGCTTGTGCTACCACTGCAACCGCTTGTACTGCTGGGTGTTGATTGAGAGTGGCTTCAATTTCTCCTAGTTCCACTCGATAGCCGCGAATTTTCTCTTGGTAGTCAATTCTACCGAGAAATTCCACGTTACCATCAGGTAGCCAGCAGGTTAAGTCTCCGGTTTTGTAAAGGCGACTACCTGCTGTCTTCTCAAAAGGGTTGAAAATGAATCGTTGTGCGGTTAAATCGGGACGGTTGAAGTAGCCTTGAGCTAAACCAGCGCCGCCAATGTATAATTCACCAGGAACCCCAATCGGCACGGGTTGCAAGTGGGAGTCTAAAATATAAAACTGAGTATTGGCAAAAGGACGACCAATCGGTACTAAGCGATCGCTCGCTAAATCTCCTATAGTTTCAAAATAGGAACTATCAATAGTAGCTTCAGTTAATCCAAAGGAATTAATCAGCCTGGTTTGGGAACCGCAAAAGCTACGGAATTTAGAGTACTCTGATCCGTACCAGCTATCAGAACCGCAGATAAGCAGCCGCATAAAATCGAGGCGCTGTCCGCTTTGCTCTAGATATTGCACCAAGTTTCGCAACACAGCCGGTACAAATTCCGCACAGTCTACTTTTTCCTGAAGCATCAAAGCATAAAGTTTCTGGGGTTCTAGCAGCAATTCGCGGGGACATAAAACCAGTTTTCCCCCAGAACACAAAGCGCGAATCAAATCTCCGGCAAATACATCGAAGGCGAAGCTAGCCATTTGCAAATGACAACTGGCACTAGAACGCAGTTGGTAAGCATCCTCCCAAGCTAGATAGGCATTGACTAGACTGCTATGCTGAATTTTTACGCCCTTAGATTTCCCCGTGGAGCCGGAAGTGTAGATAACGTAAGCTAAATCGGAGGGCTTTGGCTGTGAGATTTGATTTAAACCACATCCATTTTGAGAACCATAGTTTTTAAAAGTAGTGGGAGCATCTTGCTCCCATCTAGTAGTAGCGGGCAAGATGCCCGCACTACTCCAGGTTTCAAAATGGACGAGGTTTAAAATTGGTAGAGTTTCCCAATCTGTATCCAAACACAAAACTCTGGCGCTATGCAAAGGAAGAGAGTTTAACAGTTTTTCCTGAGTTAACAACACCTGCACTTGAGCGTCTTCGAGCATAAATGCTAAACGCTCTTGGGGATAAGCAGAATCAAGGGGTAAGTATGCTCCTCCAGCTTTCAAGACTGCCAAGGGTGCAATGATCATATCCAAGGAACGCTCAATGCAAATCCCTACCAGTGTTCCGGGTGCAACTCCCAAAGTTTGTAAATAAACAGCAAGTTTGTTGACTTTTTCTAGTAACTGTGCATAAGTGAGTTGCAGGTCAGCAAAAACCACAGCGATCGCATCTGGGGTACGAATTGCCTGTTGCTCGACCAACTGGTGAATACATTGCCCAGTCTCAGATTTAGGATTTTCTCTAGAAGAATTCTGATTAAATTCCACCAACAATTGATGTTGTTCTGCTGGTGTGAGCATGGGTAACTCTGCTAAACGGGCTGTGGGATGAGTTATGATACCCGTCAGCAAAGTTTGTAAATGCCCTAACATCCGAGCGATCGCCTCATGCTCAAATCGGCGGGTATCATACCAGAGTTCTAATCTCAGGGCTTGATCTGGTACCACCAACAAACTCAAAGTCTCGTTGGTTTTTTCAAAAGACTGGCTGCTTTGCACTTTCAGGCTATCTACTCCCAGAGCGATCGCCGCATCAACTGGATAGTTCTCCAGTACATAGCCAATCTCGAACAAGGGTAAACCCCGGCTCACCTGACTCCACCCTTGCACCTGTACCAGTGGGCTGTACTCATACTGGATGATTTCTATCTGGTGATTTTGCAATTCTAAAAGCCAAGGCAACAACAAAGCATCTGGCAATATCTGCACCCGGAATGGCAGAGTATTGACAAATAATCCTACCATCGACTCTACCCCTGGCAAGGTAGCAGGGCGACCAGAGGAGGTGCTGCCAAAAATAATATCTGACTCGCCACTGTAGCGACTCAAAAGCAACGCCCAAGCCCCCTGCACCAACGTATTAATAGTTAACTGGTGCTGTCGAGCTAGTGACTGTAAAGCGGCTGTAGTTTCTGTTGATAGCTCAATTTGTTGGCGATCGTAGTCTTCATCTTGGCTGGGCAAGATCCCAGGAGCGCGGTCAACTTGCAAAATAGTCGGTTTACTAAAGCCCTTGAGTGTCTTTCGCCAGAACGCCTCGG
>JBBSCU010000144.1:0-14165 GCA_038249935.1 Chroococcales cyanobacterium | reverse complement strand
TAATAGCGAAAGTCGTCTAAAGGCGACTGAGAAAAGGTTATAGTCCGTTTTAACGGACTTTAGCTATTAGCCTGGAACTTTAGTTCTGGGCGGTTTATGTCTAGAATGAAATAGCCCTGATTCTCTACCCCCTTGACTTTTAGCTGGAACAAATGTATAATTTTGATCACGTAGAAGGGGAGTAGCTGCTGGCAGAAAAATAAAAGCCAGTACATCTGAATCAACATACTGGCGATGAGCCTGGTTCAGGTGGCAAATAATCAATATTTGAAAGCGAGACCTTCACTGAGTTCACACCGAAAAGTGTAAACTTGGTGAGGTCTTTTGGTTCTCATCAAGCTTCACATCGGTAAACGATTCTTCAGGAGCTTGATAGAGTGTTAACAGCTTTTACCGCAGGTTTATTATTAATTACAGTTTCAGAACTAGGCGATAAAACATTTTTTATTGCTGTGATTTTGGCAATGCACCACCCGCGGCGGCTGGTATTTATAGGTGTGACAGCTGCTTTAGCAGCGATGACAATCCTTTCGGTGCTATTTGGACACGCGGTATCTTTCCTACCAAAAGTTTATATTCACTACGCCGAAATAGTTTTGTTTATCGCTTTTGGTATCAAGCTGTTATATGACGCTAGTAAGATGTCCTCTGCTGCTTGTGATACAAAAGTTGTAGGAGAAGCAGAAGCTGCGGTGAAACAAGCAGATTTGCAGTTGCCAAAGCAAAAAACTTCCTTGGCAATTGTCATAGAAGCCTTTGCATTGACATTTATGGCAGAGTGGGGCGATCGCACGCAAATTGCTACCATTGCCCTAGCAGCAGGTAATAATCCAATTGGAGTTACACTAGGCGCAATTTTAGGACATTCTATTTGTGCTGCGATCGCTGTTATCGGTGGCAAAATGATTGCCGGACGGATTTCTGAGCGTCAACTCACCCTGATTGGCGGATGCCTGTTTTTGGTCTTTGGTGTCGTTGCTGCTATTGAAGGAGCGTGAGGGGAAGAAGGCGGGGGGCAGGGGGCAGAATTAATAACTCATGTCCCATGCCCCATGCCCAATGCCCAATGCCCAATGCCCAATGCCCAATGCCCCTATTTGGGACTACTTTGTGCTGAAGGCGCGGGAGATGCAGCCGGATTAGGAATTGGAGAAGCAGTTGCAGCCTTGTTAATTTCGTCTTTGTATTGAGCAGGTGCCAAAGCTGCGGCACTATCAAACAAAGGTTTTG
The DNA here is from genome assembly GCA_038249935.1 of Chroococcales cyanobacterium. GTDB lineage: Bacteria > Cyanobacteriota > Cyanobacteriia > Cyanobacteriales > Nostocaceae > Nostoc. Next base: position 12,935 of record JBBSCU010000144.1, on the reverse strand, counting down.
CATCTGCATCTTTGCCCTGTTGTTTCAAGAGCATGGCTTTTGCCACAACAGGGCGAAAATCCTTAGGATCTTTCTTAATTGCCTGATTATATACAGAGCTAGCTTGAGCATAGCGTTGCTGGGAAGCGTGAACAGAACCTAACAGCACTTGTACGGCTACTGTATCTACACTTCCAGGCTGGATTGTATTTGCTTGAGTTGCGCTAGAGAGAGTTTCTTGCAGCAAACCAATGGCTGCTTCGGGGCGTTGCTGACTGATCAACAGAGCCACCATTCCTTGCAAAGCCTTCAAATCGCCCGGTTTCGTGGATAAAATCGAGCGATAAGCTTGAGCAGATCCTTCGCGATCGCCAATTTGCTGTTTGGCTTGAGCCAGTAATACTGCATATTCAGACTGTTCAGGATTCAGCTTGGCTAGCTTTTCTAGGGGTTCAATGACGACTTGGATATCAGATGGTTTAATCTCACTTTTTTCTTTTTGACTTAGTAATTGTAACCGCGCTTCTAATAAGCCCTTGAGCGCAGTTTGATTTTCTGGTTCCCTTTGCAAAACCAGTTCATAACCCCGAACTTCGTCTTCCAGTTTTGATTTTTGGTCAGAGGAGGGCAAACTGCCTCTGATGTTAGCAGTATTCTGGGTTGAGGGTGGCGTATTATTAAATGCTCCAATTATGGGAATTACTGAAACACCCACAAAAGCAAGAACTGCCAGCACCAAGATGATTTGAACTATCCAGCGATTGCGCGGTTGAGACACAGTTTTGTCTTTCTCCTGAACTCTAATGACATTATCATTTACACAAATCGTAAAGTTAAAAATTTCCAAAACTTTGCGGAATACTGCCAATTGACTGTGAATTTTATAACAATTAACTATCTACACTGCTAAAGTAAGTGATGACTTTAGGAAGATCCGTCAGAATTGTAGCTATGATATGCTTCCGAAACTACTGTAAAGGCGCTAAATTACACATTTAGTGTGTAAATACCAAATTTAGCGCCTTTAAGATTGTATAGAGTCCTCTGGTGTGACTTTGTAGAAAGTAAATATACTTTTATTAGTTGCACAAATGCCCTTTTCATCTGCCTTTGTAAAATCCCACAATGGGATGTGTCTGTGCCGCAAGGAGTTTTTATGAATTCCGACCTGATGCCATTGCCTGAATCCTCCAATTCTTCTGCCTCTAACCAAGGCCAAACTAACATAGAGACAGCCGCTAATGTTCATCATGTAGCAGCAGTCCAGTCCTCTAAACTTGAAAATTCGCCTGTTAACCCCAGCGAGACTGACTCAAACGGGAACTTCGCCAATCGACAGCAACCGATTCCGCCTCCTAGTGAACCGATGCAGTATCGAGCGATCGGGTTAGTCCGGGGTCGCTATCATGCTAGCAGCGAACAATTTACTCAAGGTACGCTACTGACCGCAGATGGTGTAGAACTCAATGCCGTTCTATTAGGTCGGATTATGAGTTTGGTCAAGAATCATCTAGACTTAGAAAAAGAACATTTATGGGTAGTATATCCACGCACGAGACAAGAAAACGATACCTTGCACATCCAAATCGTCGGAGTTTGGGAGCCAGAAAATCTGGCTAAAAACTCAACAGATGAAGAGGAGCCAGATTTGGAGTTGCAAGAGTTACAGACGCCCAATGATGGCTTATCCGAGAACTCTGAACTAAGTACAACTGCCCTGATACCCTCATCAGAAGTTGCAGATGGTGGTTTTTCTGTTCGTGGTGAGGTAGTGTACCAATCTTTTGACGCTAAGAGCTTGGTAGTCAAAATTAGGCAAGCTGCACGCAAACCAACTGACAAACCCAAGTATTTTAAATTGAAATTGAGGGGTGTGCTGACCACCAAAGCAGTAGGGAAATTCTGGGACTTCCAAGCCAAGCGCGAAGCTGACGTTTTGGTAGTAGAAAAAGCTGAGGCGATCGCTGACTTACCCAAAAAACGCAAACCACCATTTAAAGGTAGTCCTCGTGATGGTAGTGGTGGTGGTACTGGTGTTAGAAAACCATTCCCCAGCAAACGCAGTGGTGAAACCCCGCGTCCTATCAAGAAAACAAGCGCAGGCGGCGATGCCTCTGTGGTATCAAAACCTATACCAAAAACGCCCGTTCCTAAACCCATCAAGCGACCGAAACCAACTCAAGATTAGGGCATTGGGCATGGGGCATTGGGCATGGAGAAAACTCTTTCCTAATCCCCAGTCCCCAATCCCCAGAATTAAAAATCCGTCCAACGGTCTTGGGGTAGAAAAGAACGCTCCATTGGAATTGGAGAAACTGGTTCTGTGAGGGTAAATGTACCTGCTTCGATCCACTGTTTTAACTCTAGGGCGACTTGCCTAGAAAAAAACAAACTCGCTAAAGGGGCAGAGCGTACTGCTTTGCCCTCAATAGTGATCCGCCCAGATTTGAGTTGAGCGTAACTCACCAAACCAAAGGTAGGACGGACGCGCCGGGGAATAGAAAAGTCCACTATTGGAGCTACTAAGTCTTTGTCTTGTACGGCACAGTGTTCAACTGCTTGTTCATTTAATACAGGGAGTGGTACACCAACGCCTAACATCAAAGAAGGGCCATAACTTTTAAAGTAACAACCCCGCACCCAATGAGCATTCATTTGCTTGGCATCACCAATTAAAGCTAAAGTGGCAGAAGGCCCAATGGGTGTACGATTTGCTAAACGCTTTTGTAAGGGAAAGTGCTGAGTGCCTTCCCAAGCGACATAGCCAACACCACCGCCTAAAAAAATTCGAGTACCTATACCAACGAGTTGCAAATCGGGGTCGTTGAGTAGGGGAGAAATAGCACCGGGGTTAGAGTAAACGGCATTTCCCAAACGTGGTTGTAAAGGCCCGAGATAAGTGAAGAGAGGGCGATCGCCACCATTCACACCAACAATAAAATTTTGATAAAGATTACGCGGATTGAATAAATAAAACTGATTAATAGTTTCTCTGGTGACAGTAGTTTCAAAAGTTGCTCTGGGGTAACAATCTGTTACTTGTCCTTGCGCTCTTACGTGTATAGATTTACCAGCGATCAAATCTTCAATTACATGGCCACCACCGCGTTCTCGGACTTCTTCCCCGTCCATCGCTTCCATAGCACAACTTGCGCCCAAATATAAATCTACTGCCCCAAAACCAGAGTAGGCTGGAACGCCATCTAACCAGCAACGGCGAATTTTTATTGGGGGATCGGTGTGTCCGAGATTGATAATTGCCCCACTTGATTCCATCGGCTCGAAGGTACCAGTGGTAATTACATCAACTTCCTTAGCAGCTTTAATAACACCAATTTCTAAAACTCGTGCTTTTAATTCTTCAGCTGTCAATACTACCGCACGTTGGCGGCTGATTTTGTCGTTAATTTCCGCAATTGTTCGCATTTTATCAGTGCTAGCGCTTCCTGGGGAATGGGGAGTAGTCAGCATCTAAACCAAACTGGTATGACTGAGTATTACCCTTAACTGTTATTATGGTTGCCATCTAATGCCTCTTTACTCTATAGCGCTTTATTTTTATTTAAAAATCTTAAGGATCATACTTGACCTGTTTAGCATCATAGGCGACTAACCCTACTTAAGGGTTTGCACATCAGGATAGCTAAGAATTTTCGCGTCAACAGTTAACAAAGGACACCTATAATTTCTAGCTGTAGCTACAATAATTTGGTCAAAAGGGTCGCTATGAAATCCGCTTAATTGAGTTGAATCAACCACTATCGGCAGCGTCAAATTTAATAACTGTACTCCGGGATAAACCAAAGCTGTTTCCAGCCATTCATTAACTGAACAAGAAAAAACCAGCCGATTTTTTTCGACTAATTTGGCGACTTCCCAACAAGAAACAATATTTACTCCCAAACCCTGAGATTGATATTCTGCTATCCACTTTCGATACTTTGTAGTTAGTCTGGAGTTATCGTCAACCCACCAAACCCAGATATGCGTATCAAGTATGATCATTGCAAAACTTCCCAATCTGACAAGGCAACGGGTTCTGTTGGATCATCGTAACGGATTACTCTACCGCGCATGGGATAGAGATTTGTTTCTGGTTGGTTAGGCGCTGCTTCTTGAAGTTGTGAAGTTTTAGCTGACAGAATAATCACCTCCACAGCATCCCCCGCATAAAAAGGTAAGCCCCGCAGCATCAAAGTTCCATCTTCAGTTAAAACAGCTTCAATTTTGTGAGCTTCCATCTAACTATTCCTATTTGTTCATTAATCAAAATCGAGTGACTAATTTTCTGGTTTCAAGACATCATTATCAATCGATGGCTTCTCATTAATATCTGGATTTTCTGCTGTCCAATTATCATCTACTCCAGGAGATTTAGAAACTATTACCAATTCAGTCTCTTGTTGATGATTATTTCCCCATTCATCTAAAACGTCTTTAATCAAAACTTCTTGCAGCCAAATCTTAGCAACAACAGTTAGGGGTAGTGCTAGAAATAATCCTAAAAAGCCAAAGAAAGTGACGAAAAATAGTTGGGCGATTAAGGTTATAGCTGGTAGCAATGAGACTTGTTGCGCCATGACAATGGGCGTGATGAAATTGCTCTCAACCTGTTGAATAATAACGTAGAGAATTAAGACAGCCACAACTTTCCAGGGTTCATCTAAGAAGGCGATCGCTATTGCTGGGAGTACACTCATTGTTGGTCCCAAGTTGGGAATCAAGTTGAAAAATCCCGCTAAAACCGCTAAAGCTAGTGCTGCCTTTATACCCAAAATTGATAAGCCAATCAGACTCATCAGCCCGACTACACAGATGGCAATGAAAGCGCCTGTAATCCATCCCTCCAAAGAGACTTCACATTGATCTAAAATTCCATCTACCCGTCGCCGATAAAATGAGGGGAAAAGCCGCACAAATACTTTGCGATAAGCTAGAGGATCGGCTAACATCATTCCTGTTAAAACCAACACTAGCAAAATTTTGAGGACGACTTCCAAAGAGCCAGATACAAAAGCGAAGGAGTTTCCCAATAGCCGATTGACGAAGGGCTGTACTTGTTGGATGAGGCTATTGATATCTGGGATGTAGGGAACTAACTGGTTAGGAATACGAGTTCTCAGGGCATCAAGCCAAGTATTAAAGCGCCCAAATCCTTTAGGAACCTGATTAGTTAGTTCTTGAAACTGCTGTGCAAATGGTGGCACAATTAGCCAGAAAAAACCTACGACACCTGCCAAAAAGATAGCTACTGACAGGAGGACGGCGAATCCACGCCTCATACCTAAGCGTTGGAAGCGTTTTGATAGCCGATTTAAGGTGGTGGCTAATACAACTGCGGCAAACATCAGCAAAAGCACTTCCCGAATTTGCCACAATATGTATAAAGAGAGAAGTATGGCGATTAAGCCGATCCATTGACCGAGTTTCACAGGCTGACTCCCAACGCTTGGCGAGATGCAATTTTCTGGTAATTCAGCTAGGTTAGCTGATTTTCGCCAATTGTGCGTAGATAGTTTGAGTTAATTTTGTTTCTGTGCTTGGAATCGCCACAGTAGCGCGATCGCTATGATCACAATCGGCAATAAAACTATAATCAACGCATTAGTTGCCGTTGCCGAAATTGATAGACTTGGCGCTGCATACTTAATCAATACAGATACCAAAGCTGAAAGTAAAAGCAATTTCAGAATAAATCCTAGCTGATTTTCCATAAAAGTACGATAATATACATTTTTTTGTTTGGTATAGATAAATTTGAACCTTAGAAACTAAAAGCGATCGCTTTTTTATGTCAAACTCAGCCACCCAAAAACCTCTTCTACAGTCAGTTCCAACTCAATACCCTCCAGGATGGGTAATTTATCACCACCTTCATATAATTCCACTCGCTGTCCAGGAAATACCCCCATCACACTTTCGTCTTCTGGGTTGATTAACCAGCCTAGTTCAGTACCATTGCGTGAACAATGCAATAACTTACTCAACACTTTTTTTAACCTTTGATCTGGCGAAAGAATCTCAATTGCCCAGTCAGGATAAATTTCAAAGCGATTAACAATTCTGCCAGATGGAGTTTTAGGAATTCTATCCCAGCGAAATACAGACACATCAGGGACGATAGAAGCGCCGCCGAAGGTGCAGCGCAGTTCTGAGAAAGCGTAAGCAATTTTTTGACTTTCAGTTACGTCATTAATGAAATTACAAAATTTAGTCTGTAGTCGGCTATGTTCACCTTGAGGCATTGGTTTTTGAATGATTTCTCCGTTAATAAAATCTGATGCTGGTTCAGTTTCCGGCAGTTTGAGGAAGTCGTCTAAAGTTAGTTGGGGTTGACTGGTGATAGTCATAATTAAGTGGTATGGAGGGGAATATTTTAATTATGGAGCGATCGCTATGCTCTTAAGCAAGGTACGCGTTGGCGATCGTAGAGAGAAGCTCGCCTCATACCATTTCACTTTAATAATGATACAAATACGTTGGTAGGGGCATGGCATTGCCATGCCCCTACGAGAAATCTATGTGTATCAAGGTTTTCGTGAAATGGTATTAGACATCGCTCATTTGTCTAGTGTTCCTCGTTCTTAAAACATTTGATTACATATCTGGTTCAATCCCCGCCGCCCGTAATTGTGCTGCTAGTCGTTCAGTACGTTGTCGTTCTTGTTCAGCACGTTGTCGTTCCTGTTCAGTACGTTGTCGTTCTTGTTCAGCTAATTCTAAACCCCAGAGTAGTAGGTTTCCTTGTTCGTCCCACCACCGTAACCACTTTCCTGTGCGGTTTTCACGCATACCTTGCCATACACCCAAATAAAGATTCATTTCCGCTATCCAGTAGCGTTGATTTTCATCAGGCTCTTGCAATATGTACTGTTCTGTGCTTTTTAAGCGATAGCTCTCGAAACTCCCGCTATCTGGCTCAAAGATGATGTAGTTTGGTACTTTTAAGATGCGCTCGTAGAAAAACCATTTTCCTGGGGGATATGTCGCTTTGACAGAATACTCTGTCTCCTGTGTATCGGAAACAAATTCCATCACAATTACTGGTATTTCTCCTTGTAGCTGGGGAGTGTAACTGCGTTTTACCTCTTCGCGTTCAACACGAATATTAGGTATGTATGCCCAATCAGGAGCTTTGATGACCATTTTACCATTCAATGTGGCGCAAATGCCGTAATTCGTTGGAGTTAGGGCTTTTGGGGGGAGTTTGCCAGCATTTTCTAAGCTTTCTGTTAAGGCCGCAGCAAGGAAAGGTTGGTTGATGTTATCCACTGGATCGTTTGGTAGTAGGTAATCGTCGGGTAGTTTTTCCCAAGTGATTTGGTAGTCTTGGGTGAGGGCTGTCATAATGGGTTTCCTTTGTTCTAGTGTTAAAGTCTGAGATTTTACCCTGGTGTTTGACTGTTTTAGATTCCCTCAACACCCTTAAAAAGGGGGTTTATTGGTTACTCATCTTCATCGGGTTCTAAATCGTCGTTTGTTAGTTCCTGATGAGGGATAGCGGCGATAATCGCATCTATTACCTTAGATACTGGTAATATTTCAATATTAAGATCAGGAAATTTTGTTCCTTTTGGCACGATCGCTCGTGTAAATCCCAATTTAGCTGCTTCTTTTAACCGCAGTTCCATTTGGGAAACCGATCGCACTTGTCCACCTAGTCCAACTTCACCGATTAATACTGTACCGGGATCGACGATGCGATCGCGGAAACTGGCTACAATTGCGATCGCTATTCCTAAATCTACTGCTGGTTCTTCCACATTCAACCCACCCGCTGAAGCAACGTAAGAATCTAACTTAGACATGGGAATTCCCACCCGTTTTTCTAAGACGGCGAGAATTTGCACTAGGCGGTTATAGTCTACGCCAGTTCCAGCCCGCCGAGGCGAAGGATAGCTAGTGGGACTAACCAAAGCTTGCAACTCTACAACAATGGGGCGAGTGCCTTCACAAGCCACGACAATCGCTGTACCAGGAGCGGGATCGTCACGATTGCCTAAAAATAGCTCTGAGGGATTGGATACTTCTCGCAATCCTTCCGCCACCATTTCAAAGATGCCGATTTCGTGAGTTGCGCCAAAGCGGTTTTTGACTGTCCGTAATAACCGATGGGAGGCAAAGCGATCGCCTTCAAAATACAGTACTGTATCAACTAAATGTTCTAAAACTTTGGGACCAGCGATCGCTCCTTCTTTGGTAACGTGTCCCACAATCAGCATTGTGACATCTTCGTGCTTCGCCACCTTCATCAGTGCTGCGGTACATTCCCGTACCTGAGCTACCGAACCGGGTGCAGAAGTCAGCGCCGGAAAAAACACCGTTTGAATACTATCAATCACCGCCACGTTTGGTTTTAAAGAGTCTATTTCCCGTAAAATTTCTTCTAAATCTGTTTCTGGCAGTACATATAAGTCTGCGCCTATACTGTCAGGGTCTATAGGAAGTGTAGGATCTACTACTGTCACATTCTCTTCATTCACCACACTTAGAGGTTTTGATACTCCTAAACGAGAAGCTCGTAATTTTACCTGCTGTCCCGATTCTTCACCAGTTACGTAAAGGATGCGGTATTTCTGCGCTAGTTTGTTTGATACTTGCAGCAATAAAGTAGATTTACCGATACCTGGATCACCACCAATCAGCACCATAGAGCCGGGGACAATCCCACCCCCAAGTACCCGATCCAATTCTTCGTAACCAGACTGCCATCGGGCGATTTGGCGATCGGTAATTTGATCAAATGTTAAAGAAGCTCGTGCTTTAGCTGGTTTAGCGTGAGATTTGCCATTGGTTTGAGTTGATTGCCAACTACTTACTCCCCCCCGACTAGGAACATCTGCTGAGGACTGGATAGTAATCTGCTCTTCTAGAGAATTGTATGTGCCGCAAGCTGGACACTTACCAAACCACTGAGGTGATTCTGCCCCACAATCGTTACAAACGAAAAAGGTTTTTGGTTTTGCCATTCTTAAATATTATTAATTAATCTTAATATTTAGTGAATTCTTGAAAAAAACTAAAAACCGATAATAGTAGTATCTAGAGCTTTTTCCAAATCAATTGATGGAATGATATCTTAATATTATGGTATTAAAAATTAATCATGTAAATTTTTCCTAAAGGAGCATTGAGAAACTTGGAAAGTCATAAAGAAAAAATCTTGGTGGTAGACGACGAAGCCAGCATTCGCCGGATTTTGGAAACACGCCTTTCCATGATTGGCTACGATGTCGTGACGGCTGGCGACGGGGAAGAAGCTTTGGAAACTTTTCGTAAAACTGCTCCTGACCTGGTAGTTTTGGATGTAATGATGCCAAAGCTAGATGGCTACGGTGTATGTCAAGAATTACGAAAAGAATCAGATGTCCCCATTATTATGTTAACAGCCTTGGGGGATGTAGCCGATCGCATCACTGGGCTAGAGTTGGGTGCTGATGACTACGTAGTTAAACCATTTTCCCCCAAGGAGCTAGAAGCTCGAATTCGCTCGGTGCTGCGGCGGGTAGACAAAACCAGTGGTTCTGGCATTCCTAGTTCTGGGGTAATTCATGTCGCTAATATTAGAATCGATACGAATAAGCGACAAGTCTACAAAGGCGATGAGCGGATTCGATTGACGGGTATGGAGTTCAGCTTATTAGAGTTGGTAGTCAGTCGCTCTGGAGAAGCTTTTTCTCGTTCGGAAATTTTGCAGGAAGTTTGGGGTTACACACCAGAGCGCCATGTTGATACCCGCGTAGTGGATGTGCATATATCCCGTTTGCGGGCAAAGTTAGAAGATGATCCGAGCAATCCAGAATTGATTCTGACAGCGCGGGGTACTGGTTATCTTTTTCAGCGAATTATTGAACCAGGGGAGGAGTGAGGAGATGAGGCACAGAGAGAGCAGGAGGAGCAGGAGGAGCAGGGGACAAATGACAAATGACAAATGACAAATGACAAATGACAAATGACAAATGACAAATGACAAATGACAAATGACAAAACCTGATCCTAATCGAGTTTTGCGGCGTCTACCCATTGTCGTGGGTGGGCTAGGCGCTGTGCTTTTGCTGATTAACCGTTTGTTGACACCAGAATTAACTCAATCCCAATCGCGTGGTGATGTAGTGGGCGTGATTTTGAGTGCGGTGTTAATTTTGACCGGTTTAATTTGGCAGCAAGTTCAGCCGCGATCGCCTGATATTGTAGAACTAATTGGAGAAGAAGGTTTTGTACTCGCAGCAGATTTACCAGAAGCCGTGAAAATTGAACTAGCCTGGGCATCTCATTTATTGTTGACTAATACAGTAACGCGATCGCTCGTGGTGTTTTATCAAGGTAAAGTTTTGTTACGTCGCGGGATTCTGGGTACTAAATCTGAGGTTGTACCAGGAGTAATCTTAAAACAGGTACTCGAAAAACAAAAGCCGATTTATCTAGTTGCGCTAAAAATATATCCAGGTAGGCTTGAATTTGATTATTTACCAGAAAATACCCAAGGTGTAATTTGTCAACCTATTGGCAACCAAGGTGTTTTGATTTTGGCAGCAAATGCTCCTCGCAGTTACACCAAACAAGATGAAAACTGGATTGCCGGAATTGCTGATAAATTAGCCGTTACTCTTAGGAATGTGGATTAAATAAAGTGCAAAAGTAGGGTGTGTTAGCGGAGCGTAACGAACCATTCCAAGTTAAATAAGAATTGCACGTTATTAAATTTGCGTTCCTTAGCTCGACTTTATCCAAACTAAGCGACCTAACCTAAATTAGGGTTGGTCATCTCTCACAATAATTTGTAATTATTACCTCAAATTGACTTGCTCCTATCTATAATTAATTACGAATTACGAATTACGAATTACGAATTATTAAGTCACCAAGAAGTTAAAAAATTCCACCCTTCCTTTTCTTCCGGTGTCTCTCCTTCTTTTTCTTCTGATTCTTCCGGTGTCTTTAAATTTGTTTGTTGAATTAAATTATCATATTCTCCTGAATCAACCCATTTTAATAACTCGCCAGCCCGCATAACTACCCAAGAAAGCCCAGATTCCGTATAACTTAGTATTTTTGTGATCTGATCCAGATTATCAAAATTATTGGATGCAAACTCGCGGGCTTGGGCGAGGAAATCATCGATTACAGGAGTAGTCAAGTAATCATGTGGCAAACCTGCAAGTTTCATTAGTGTAGTGGTTGCCACACCAACATCCTGACAAGCCAATAAACCAGCACGATCAGCACTGAACCTGGACATCATTCGCCAATTATACAAAGCCAGTTCCACTCCATTGGCTACCAAGCCACCAAACCCAAATGTGGTACTGCTCAACAAATTTTTCAAAGTTGGCATAACAATTGCCATTTGGTGATAAACCATATCGTGACTTTTAATGCGAGTAACTTCGTGTCCCAAAACGTAAAGCAACTCATCCGTGCCAAGCCACTCCATTGCATCTAAATTGATACCGACAATAGGTTTTTCGACCCCAACAATGTAGGTTTGAATGTGACCTGTACCTCGAAACAGATACAGTTCAGGAAGTGGAGCAACATCAAGAATTTGGCAGGTTTCTACAAGTGGTTGATGTAATTGGGGAAAATTACGGGGCGAAATTCTGATTTCACTACCAAGGCTTTGCAGTCTGAGTAAGCGATCTATACCGTATTCGTTAATTTTTTTGAGTAGCAAGGAGACACCAGGCATATTTTGCAAAGAAGCTAAGGCTTTGCGATCAAAGGGGTGTTCGTAGGCTTCGGAACTTAGTCCAGTTAATATTTTTCTCGTCATAGGTTTTGAGCTTTCAAATAGCAGTTTAGGAACCATTAGGCGATTGGAAGGCGCGGCTATACACACCTAGTACAGCACGCTACCATCTCAATTAACAAGGCTTGAGGCTTAAGTCCCTTGTGAAAGGTAGTACTAAGCATTTGTCACCATGTTGCCCAGATAGAATATACAGTAGGGGCGCATAGATGTGTACCCATATTCGGAAATTTGGAAATTTACAACTTTATCTATGCAAATTATTTATTGGCTATTAGTTGCCGTAATGCTTGTGGGTATCATTGGTGCTGTGGTTCCTGCCATTCCTGGTAGCAGTTTAATTTTAATCGCAATTATCATCTGGGGAGTCGTTAGTAATTCCTTTGCGGCGATTAAAATTCCCCTAATTGTGACAATTATTGTTTTGTTTCTCAGTATTGGAGTGGATTTTTTAGCTAGCTATGTGGGAGCAAGACAAGCTGGAGCTAGCAAGTGGGGGCAAATTGGCGCAATTGTTGGTTTAGTGGTGGGATTTTTGGGATTATTACCTACGTTGCCTTTCGGGGGGCCACTGTTAGGAATTTTACTAGGGCCGCTTTTGGGGGCAATTATTGGTGAGTACCTTTACCGACGTGAATTAGGATTGGCGGTTAAGGCGGGTATAGGAATTGTAGTCGGATCTTTGGTTGGAAATTTGATTCAAGGGTTGTTAGCGATCGCAGCGGTTACAGTTTTTCTAGTAACAACTTGGTCACAAGTATTTAGTACTTAGAAGTTAATCAAAAATTTTCCACTACAACTAGATTTATGCAGACAAAAAAATGGAGTAGAAAAGAATAACTAATTATGACACTTGGTTACAGTTTTTCTAGTAACAACTTGGTCACAGGTATTTAGTGGTTAGAAATTAATCAAAAATTTTCCACTACAACTAGATTTATGCGGACAAAAAAATAGAGTAGAAAAGAATAACTAATTATGACACTTAGTTATTCTTTCTACCCCACTTAAAAGTGAAAGAAAAGGATTATCTAGTAAAACAGAGGTACGAAACTGGATAAATTTTATATTCAAGGAGTTAAATTCAAAATCAATTATTTTTTTAATTTTGAATTTGAGCGCCGCGACGTAAAGCTTAAACTGTTTGTGAAGCCTTTTTGCGTTTTTGTAAGCCGGACAAAGCTGCTAATCCCAAAACAGCTAAACT
>JBBSCU010000143.1:0-14223 GCA_038249935.1 Chroococcales cyanobacterium | reverse complement strand
CGCTTCTTAAAGCGTCAGTTAAATAGACGCTTTGCTGAGATAGATTCATTAATAATTGAACGTCTTCAAGTCTTATCTACTGAGCAATTAGAAGAATTAGGAGAAGAGCTTTTAGATTTTTCAAATGTATCTGATTTAGTTACTTGGCTTGAGCAAAATACAAGCAACTAACTTCATCTCTAAAAAAGCGGTTAAGGCGATGTCTACGACAGGTGTAGATGCAGCATCCTACTACTCGTGAACGAGTCTTTGAACTCCGTGAACTTATCTTATTGGGGAATTGTTGAATACCCTCTTCTATATTTTATTTAAACTTCAGTAATTCCGACTCCAAAGATTCCCAGCAATACTTTATGCTAGGAATCACTTAATTGTCTTGATTTGTTGTTATTTATGGTTTCGCTTAAATTGCTTTCTGGCTGCTTCACCTACTATTTGTGGATGACTATTGGTGTCCCTACTGATGCCCACTGGAATAGCCATTTTGCGTGTTTAGGTGCGATATTCACACAGCCGTGGCTTACTGGAGTGCCAAACCTTTTATGCCAGTAAGCTCCGTGAATAGCGTAATTACCTTGATAAAACATTGCATGAGGAACGTTGGGAACATTGTAGTTTTCTCCCCGCATCCGCGTAGTTTTAAACTTTGACTGAATTTTAAAAGTACCAACAAGAGTGGGAGTAGATTTTCTGCCAGAAGAAATAGCACTTCCATAAACCACTTTGTCACCTTGCCAAGCTATTAACCGTTGCTTTGAAAGATTAATTTGAATCCAGCGCTTTTCCGACTTTTGTAATGTCTGGATTGTTTGGGTAATCACTTGGTTTTTGGAATTTGCCCAAACTTGACTCGATTCAGTAGTAGTAAAAACACTTAAGGACAACGCTGTACCAGCGAGGAGTATTTGTAAGCGACGCACCCAGTCAGAATAAATCAGTCTTTTCATTTTAGATACACTCATACTCAAATCATGGGGTCTTGATAAACTTATCAGTTTTCACCTTTATTTTCCTATCTATTACTTTAATAGACGTGAATTTTTAATGATTTTATTCTAAGTTAAGCTAACTGTCGCATCAGCTTTCTTGCTCTAGATGCGATCGCTTCCCAATTCCTCTCTGTGACAAGCTTTTTGGGAAATAATTCACCGCTCAAACCTACAGCGATCGCCCCTGCTTGCAAAAATTCTTTGGCATTTTCCAGAGTGACGCCGCCAGTAGGAATTAAGGGAATATGACCCAGGGGACTTTGTAAACTTTTGATATAATCAGCCCCTCCCACTGCTTGCACAGGAAACACTTTTACACAACTAGCGCCCTGACTCCAGGCGGTAACAATTTCTGTGGGAGTCAGCGCTCCTGGGATGATCGGCACATCTTTTTCTTGTGCTGCTTGAATCATTGCCGAATCAATGTGGGGTGTGAAGAGGAATTGTGCCCCAGATGCGATCGCTTCTTGCATTTGCTGCACATTGAATAGTGTACCAGTGCCAATGGTGCAGGCTGGTAATTCTGAACGTAGTTGACTGATTAATTCCCCAGCGCCATCGCTATTCCAGGTAATCTCAATTAATTGCATTCCCCCAGATGCCACAGCCATTGCCATTTGCTGTCCTAACTCGATTTGGGGAGCGCGGATGACTGCGATCGCTCGGTGTTTTTCTAACTGTGATAACCAAATTTGATTAGGCATTTTAATTGAGACTGGAGACTAGATAGTAGTTTTCACTTTAGTAAATAACTAATTTTCAATGCCTAATACCCAATTTCCTTCATGCTTGCTTCTTGCATCAAGCTATGCAATACTGCATATAAACACCAGTAAGTCTATCGAATTACAGTAGTTTAAAGCCTAAATTATTGAATGGCTAGACGTTGAGTTCTACAGGAGTAGTTAAAATGGCAATCGCGCGGCAAAACACAGCAACATTATTAGAAATGTTTGCGTAGCATCTCGTAGAGAAGAAATGCGATCGTAGCAGGTATCTTGGCGATGTTAAAGTGCTGATATTGATTATAAAGTTGCTGTAGCTACGCCTGTCGTAGACATCGCCTGATTTTACTTCCTTAAACATAGTCATAATTAAAGTATTCCTTATGGATATCAATGATTGATTCTGATGATAGAGGGAGTTAAAAGATTAAGATTGATAATATGTAACTGTGAGTAAAAAACGTTTATCCAATTAATAACAATGAATATTCTTGCTTGGATTGTTTTAGGTCTAATTGCTGGTGCGATCGCAAAGGCTATCTACCCTGGTCATCAAGGTGGCGGAATTATAGGAACAATTGTGCTAGGAATCATCGGCGCTTTTGTTGGCGGTAGTCTAGGTATATTCTTCACTACTGGAACATTGGCTCTAGCAGCTCCTAGTCTTAGCATCCCAGGTATTGCACTAGCAGTTTTTGGTGCAATTGTTGCGGTTTTCTTGTGGAATTTATTAAACAATCGCAGTGCTGTATAAAACCAAAATTGCGGTCAATAAATCAAGAAGATTTAAGAAAATCATTTAACAATTTTTTACTGTGAATTGAATCAAAAAAATAGCGCCACCAAAATTATAGGTTGGCGCTATTTTTTTGATTATTTTGCAATAAAATAATTAAAATTAGCGCTAGTAGAGTGTGTTAGGGCTTAGAGGATGTTTGAAAAGTTCATTAGACAGTAACGAAAGCCCTCAAGTATAGCACAGGTATTGTTAAAAATTCTATAGAAAAAGCGCTTCTCTACGAAAGGCTATGCCAACGCATCTACATTCCACTTCGTTGCATTCCCAATGACACATCGTAAGTGATTAAGCAGACATGATATAACTACCAAAAGTCTGACAGGAAAACCATACTAATGAGAATTTGGCTTACTATTGCTGTGCTAGTTTCTTCTTGGCTAACATCTGGGGTCATAGCTTCTGAACCGATGAACGCTACTTCTGTTTTTGTAGAAAACATTATATCAGCTCCTGCGCCAACAAATGCAAAACAGATTACTGTTATTAACGCTGAATTCGGACTGAAAAGAGTTGACTCCAAAGGGAACGTTACCATTTTCCAGACAACAAGAGTGCCACTTCAAGAAGGAAACGCCTACGGATGGCGAATTAAACTCAAAGACTACCAAGGTGAAGTAAAATGGCGCGAAGTTTTGCGTTTACCAAAACCTCCAGAAACTTGGGGTACAGATAATGGTGAAGACTTCTCAATATCAGCAGACGGCACTACATCGGTGACGCGGCGCACACAGTCGCCTCCAAACGGTGTAATTGAGAATTTTTGGACGATCGCTCCTGGCGATCCGGTTGGTAACTATAAAATAGAAGTCTATGCTAACGACCGTTTGCTCAGTACTTTCGAGTTTGAACTTATTCCAGTCAAGCAGACTAAATTGTTACCTTGATAGCATTCCCGCAGGTGAGGGTAAGGCTATGAATTATCATGACCGTTATGACCAACAGAAGTTACTCAATTGGCACAAAGCTAAGATTCCACTGCGTTTCGTTCGCAATGACCAATCATCGCTGCGTAAATCCTGATTAGAAAGCTAATAAAAATCAGAAGATGTAAGCTGAAAGTATTGATTTAACCTAGTTATTATGAAGGCTGAGGAATTGAAACGGCGTTTTGCCGCAGGGGAAAGATATTTTCCAGCAGTCAACTTAAGTAGGGACAAGCTGATTGGAGCCTATTTGCCTGGAATCAATTTATGGGGATCTGACTTGAGTGGAGCTAACCTAGCTAAAGCTAAACTTTGGGGAGCAGATTTGAGTAGAGCTAACTTAGCCAAAGCGAACTTGACTAGAGCGAATTTGAGCGGTGTCAAACTGAATGAAGCGAATCTGCGGGGAGCTAAACTCAACTATGCCAAGTTATATGGAGCGGATTTAACTGGTGCCTCCTACGATGAAAGCACCCGCTTTTCTAGAGGTTTTGACCCCATCAGTAACAATATGCGGAAGGTGTAAAGAGAACTGGGAACTGGGGACTGGGGACTGGGTTTTCAATAGTCAACCTGAACGCTTACGTTTGCAATAACTCATGACAGAGGAAATTCCGCCCGAATTGTTCGGTTCTACGACTGTCAACAGTACACAAAAGACTATAACCTCTTAAGTAGTAGTGAAATGTCTACCCTAGACCCTGTTAGTCGCTCTTGAATTAAGGGGTGAAAGCCTGTGTACAAATGGATATTGCCAAGTCTGAGCGAAATCTTGGCCCAAAATCAATCAAGTGTGGCTGAATGTTTAGCTGCGAAAGCAGAGCGGCAGTGGCGTGTCAGCCTAGCAGCAACAGAACA
Source organism: Chroococcales cyanobacterium (assembly GCA_038249935.1). Lineage (GTDB taxonomy): Bacteria > Cyanobacteriota > Cyanobacteriia > Cyanobacteriales > Nostocaceae > Nostoc. Next base: position 9,929 of record JBBSCU010000143.1, on the reverse strand, counting down.
TTTGCTATTAAATACTTTAGCAAATGTTTCAAAAGACACAACCCAAGGATTAGTTTTAGCTGCACCAGCACTTCTATTTAGTCAGCAAAAACTGATTGAAAGCCTACAAACAGTAACTTTTACGGTAAAACCATTTAACCCCTTGGCACTGATGCCATTTCAGATACCTGATGCAATGCCTGTGGTGGTCACTGAACCACTTATACTGAATTGTACTGAGCGCAACCGAAGTAGCGCAGTCGAAGTAAGTGGAAGTGCGGGCTATGCCAACGCATCTGGAGATGATGAAATCGCTTCTCATGACTCGGTACTTCCCTTACTACCTGCTGATCCGCTAACGGCAGAGCAGTTTTGCTTGGTTTTTACAGATAAATTTAGATTAGTACTGGTTTTAGTAACACACAAAAACGGTAAAAAAAGCTTTTCATTTTCTTTTGAGCCAGAGGTAGTACAGCAGGCTTGGCGATCGCTAGGAGCAAGGGTAATGCTGGCTAATCCAGAATTTTTTGCCCGTCTGGATGAATTAGTCCAAAAGTATTATCCGGTAGCACCAGATTACCGGATCATGATTCAGTTCAGCCAGTTATTGCTTCAGGAATTAACAGAACCAGACAAGACTAGGGACTCTTTACTAGGAACTGGGGACAAGGGGGACAAGGAGGATAACCAATGTCCAATGCCCAATGCCCAATACCCAATACCCAAATCCCCAAATCCTGATGTAGAATTGCTGCAAGCCTTTGCTCACGAAGTCCGCACTCCATTAACAACTATTCGCACTATGACTCGCTTGCTGCTGAAGCGGCGAGACTTAGATGCCAGCGTGATCAATCGCTTAAAAATTATCGATCATGAGTGTACCGAGCAAATTGACCGGATGGAGTTGCTGTTTAAGGCGGCAGAATTGGAAACTACTACCTCAGCAAAATCTTCAAAAACTCAACTCACGCCGATGTCTTTAGATCAAGTATTGCAGCAGAGCATTCCCCGTTGGGAACAAGCAGCGCATCGGCGGAACTTAACTTTAAATGTTGTTTTACCCCAGCAACTACCAACAGTAGTAAGCAATCCCATTATGTTGGATCAGGTACTCACTGGTTTAATCGAGAATTTCACTCGTAGCTTACCTCCTGGCAGCCATATTCAAGTACAAGTTATCCCAGCTGGAGATCAACTGAAGTTACAATTATCGCCCCAATTCAGATGCAAAGATTCAAGTAAAGCCGCTACACCTGCAACGCCGCCAATTCGCAAAGCACTTGGTCAACTGCTGATGTTTCAACCCGAAACAGGTACGATTAGTTTGAATATGGCCGCAACCAAGCATTTGTTTCAAGCGATCGGTGGGAAACTGATCGTGCGCCAGCGTCCCCAATATGGAGAAGTATTGACGATTTTCCTGCCGTTGGAAGTTAGCAATAAGCAAGAATTATAACTATAACTCATCACTCATTTTCTGTAGCGATGCCTACGCACCTGGGGTATTACTAATACTGGCTAGTTGCACTGTAAAAGTGGAACCTTCACATAATTTACTTTTCACAGAAATGGAACCACCAGAGCGTAGTAGTAACTGCTGTACAATTGTTAAACCTAACCCAGCACCACCATAATCTTCAGTTCCGCCTGTACGCACACGATAAAAACGGTCAAAGATTTTGGGAATTTCGTTTTCGGGAATACCGATACCTGTGTCGCGGAATTCTAATTGGACATAGTTACCTTGAACACGGGCACGCACCCATACTTGACCCCCTTGCGGGGTAAACTTAATACTATTGTGCAGTATATTAATCACAATTTGCCTCAGACCACCACTTACGCACCAAACAGATGGGAGTTCAGAGGGTGCGGTGTAGGCTAGGATAATGCCTTTTTCTTGGGCTATAGTTTGATAGGTACTGACTACTCCAGGCACAATATCTGAGAGACGCACCGACTCCAAACTCCTGCCTTCCAAATTCCGTTCTAGCTGTACCAGTTCCACCAAACCAGTAATCAGGGAATTTTGGTGATCACACTGGGTATTTAACATTTGTAAATAACGTTGTCGCTGCGGTGGTTTAAGATTGGGGGAATTCAATAACGAGAGCGCTGTTTTCATGTGCGTCAAAGGTGTACGCAGTTCCTGACATACATTTTTCAAGTATTCATCTTTGAGTTGCTCTTTATTGTGCAGTTCTTGATTCTGCTGCTGCAATTTGGTAGTGCGTATTGTGATAACTTGACGATTAATTTCATCTTGTCGCAGGAGTTGTTTTGCCAACAGTTGATTCATAAGTGCGGCTTGGGGCACAGTTGGACAAATAAAACTAGCAGGTAAAATTGGGGATGATTCTGGCGCAATCGCTTGTTGAATACCATCTAATACTTGCTGAATTACTCTCCCTTCAACAGTAGTTATAATCAGCAACGGCTGGTTTTTATTAGTATTTACCTTCCCTGATGTCTGATTTTTGCGTTTTTTAAGTGGTCGATGAGCCAAAATTAAACTGCAAAACTGAGGCGATAATACCATCAGAAAGTTTTCCCGTCGCAGTTGGCTATTTGATGGTAGGTGAACAAGGACATCATGAGGGGATGAGGGAGTATTTTCTCCCCCTGCTTCCTCTCCTCCTGCATCTCCCTCTCTCCCTTTCTCCTCGATCTTGAAAGTATAAATGAGACTAGATGCACCCACCGAGGATTGATAACGCGCTAATTCTGATTGCCAAATTTTTTCTGGTGGTAACTTCACCCATAAAGTGGCTGCAATTTGCTGCTCAATTAGTAAGTCAATTTGCGCTCTCAGCAGTGATAGCAGAGTAGCAGGACTGAGGGACAATGGTTTAGGAGGCGCTTGCACTCCCATAACCAGTTGATAAACAGACAGATCCTTAGCCAGAGAAACATTCATGAGTCAAGCAGAACAAGGATGAAGCAAGAAATAATTCTGTCTTCGATTTTCACCTTTATGTGTGGATCTTTTACAAAATTCCCACGGAAAGAAACATGAACGCAAAATTATAACTGATTTTAATTATGTGCAATACACATTTTAGGGTAGCACAGCTAGCTAACTGTGCGTCCCTACTTGGAATTAAGCTTGGATGTTCAGTCTTTGGTGTAAAGCGTCGCGTGCGTGTTCTCGGTCGTCAAAATGGATTTTTTCAGTACCGAGTATTTGGTAGTCTTCGTGACCTTTACCAGCAAGCAATACTCCATCACCAGGTTGTGCTTGTAGAATAGCAGTCCGAATTGCGATCGCTCGATCACAAATTACCATTGGCTGCACTGTTTGGGCAATTCCCGCCAAAATATCCGCCAAAATCCTTTCTGCGTCTTCAGTCCGGGGATTATCTGATGTCACCACCGCCACATCAGCTAAGTCAGCAGCGATTTTACCCATTTTTGGCCGCTTAGTGCGATCGCGATCGCCTCCACAACCAAACACGCAAATCATCTTACCAGGGATAAACGGACGTGCGGCTTTCAGCAAATTTTCTAAACTATCGGGTGTGTGAGCATAATCCACAATCACGCTAATATCCTGCTCAGGAGTAATCTGTACCCGTTCCATCCGTCCGGGAACACCGGGAAACTCAGGTATCACAGATGCCACAAACTGCAAATCTAGACCTAAGTGTAAAACTGCTCCGACAGCTGCCAAGAGATTTTCTAAATTATATTGTCCGACTAGAGGCGATCGAAAAGCCACGTCACCTTTTGGTGTATGTAATGTACCACTGACACCATTCGGCTCATAACTTAAATCACTCATCCATAAATCAGCGCTGTTATCGTTGACACTGTAACTCCAAACCCGTTCGGAATCCAACGAAGCAATTAACCGCTTTCCATAGTCATCATCAGCATTAATTATCGCCCGTCCCTCGAGATAATCAGAGCTAAACAATAACGCTTTGGCAGTAAAGTAATCTTCCATGTCGCTGTGGTAGTCGAGATGGTCTTGGGTAAGATTACTGAACACCGCTACCTCAAATTGACAACCTAACACTCGACCTTGCGCCAAAGCGTGGGAACTTACTTCCATTACCCCAAACTCACTACCAGCATTTACAGCCTCAGCTAGCTGCTGTTGCAGTTCCACCGCAAAGGGCGTAGTGTGGGTAGCAGTTTGCTCAAAACCTGCCCAACGAGTGTAAAGAGTTCCCATCAAAGCTGTAGATAGATTAGCTTTGATCAGCAAAAATTCAATTAGATAAGTAGTTGTAGTTTTGCCATTCGTACCAGTCACGCCTACCAGTTTGAGTTTTTGCCCAGGATAACCGTAAAAAGCACTAGCTATCTGGGCACAAGCTTGAGTCATGTTACTTGCACTGATGACCACCGCTCCATTTGTAGGAGGATTTTTCTGTGCGGCTTCGGGAGAGACGATCGCAGCTACAGCACCCGATGCGATCGCACTTTGCCAAAATTCCCCACCATCAACCCGCGTTCCTGGCATCCCAATAAACAAATCTCCTACACCACAAGCATGAGAATTCGTCTTCAAACCCCTAACTTCCACATCCTCTAAAGCCGGATGGTTAGGCAATTCCTCAACACTATCTACTGCTGTTAGTAATTCCCGCAATTTCATCTTGTAAACCCTCGTCAGATGCTTATCTTGCGCTTATTCTGCATTATTTTTTTCTAATTGGCTAAATACTTACGTAACATTTGCTCCAACTGCTGCACACTAGCACGAGGAGAAGGACGCGGCAATAATTTCTCACTCCCCTCCGCGTCCTCTGCGCCTCTGCGGTTCGATAAAAAAAGTATCGGCACCTCATACTGATACGCACTAAACCAATCTTCACGAGTCGTAATATCCCGAATTTCCAACTCAAAACTAAGATTTTGGATTTGTTCTAGCTTTTCCTGCAAACCCTCACATAAATGACATCCAGGTTTACTGTATAAAATTAATCGCATTTGCTTCTACTAAATTGGCATACGTTAAATAGACGCGATATATCTCATCTTTACAAGTCATAATATACATATTAGTTATATAATTGCTAATTTTAAATTTGAGATAAGTCAGGAACTTCTGGCTTCCTTAGATTCAAAACAAAGCGTGATTTTGTACAGGGAGATAGCGACGATGACTCAAGTCAAATCTCAAATCACACTACAAGAATTCCTCGCACTACCGGACGGGGATATTACCTACGAATTAGTCGATGGCGAAGCCAAACCCAAAATGTCACCAAAAAGATTCCATTCACGATTAACCCTGGCTCTGAGTATACTTCTAACTCAATGGGCGCAAAATCGCGGTGAGGTTGGTATCGAGTGGGCAGTTACTTTAAAACGTAAAGGTCGAGATTGGGCACCAGTACCAGATTTGCTTTATGTTTCTTATTCTCGGCTCAACAGTGAATTAATCGAGGATGAACCTTGTCCGATCCCTCCAGATTTAGTTATTGAAATTATCTCTCCTGACCAAAGTTTTGGAGAAATGAGCGCAAAAGCTACAGATTACCTTAATGCAGGTGTCATGAGAGTTTGGGTTGTGGATGCAAAAGCGAAAACAGTCACTATTTTTTATCCTGATGCACCGCCTCAAACAAAAAGTGGTGCAGATATTTTAGAAGATTCCCTACTCGAAGGACTGCAAATTACAGCCGAACAAATTTTTCAACAAGCAGGAATTCCTTAAACCAGAATACAGAATAATCTACCCATAAAGATATGGAGTTTTAACAAAGAAGAATTTTGAAATTTGTTTTGCCCACTCGTACTGTATTCCTCCTGAATTCTGACTCCTGACTTCTGAGTTCTTCTTCATAAATTATTTAACACTTAACATCTTATGGTTACACTTCAACTCAGACAAATTCGAGTTCAGCCAGGAGAAAGAATAATCCTGGAAGATGTGAGTTGGCAAGTATTTGAAGCAATTCTCAATGAGTTAGGAGAGCATCGTGGGAGTCGAGTAGCATACAGCCAAGGAACGCTAGAAATTATGGCTCCATTACCAGAACATGAACGAGGTAAGGTAATAATTGGAGACTTAGTAAAAGTCTTGTTAGATGAACTTGATCTGAATTGGGAATCTCTAGGTTCAACTACCTTTAAGCGAAAAGATTTAAGTGCAGGTCTTGAACCTGATGATTGTTTCTATATTCAAAACTATAAGCTAATGATTGGAAAAGATAGAATCAACTTAACTGTTGACCCTCCTCCTGATTTAGCAATTGAAATTGATCTTACTTCTAGAACCAAAATTAGTGCATATCAGGCTTTGAGAGTACCTGAAATCTGGCGATATGAAAACAAAAGCTTAGAGATTAACTTGCTGCAAGATGAACAATATGTCAAGTCTGAGACAAGCCCTACATTTCCTACTTTTGCGATCGCTGAACTGATTCCCAAATTTGTAGAAATGGGACGAACCACAGGAACAAGTACAGCAATCAGAGCATTTCGGAAATGGGTAAAAGAACAGATGTAAAATAGTGAATTGTGATGTTTGCCGAAAAACCAGCAAAGCCGCGCTTTACTTAAAGAAAGGGGAACTTATCCAGAGCAATTGTGACCGAATTTAATTTACAAATCCAAGAAAATAGTGATGGTTTGGGCGATCGCCTTGACCGTTACCTTTCCCAAGAATTACCAGATTTATCCCGTTCCCGCATCCAACAGTTAATCGAACAAGGTAATGTCCAGCTTAACGACAAAGTTTGTACATCTAAGAAAATCAATGTCAAGTTAGGCGATCGCATCACTCTCGAAATCCCAGCAATCAAACCTTTAGAGTTACAAGCAGAAGATATCCCCTTAGATATCCTCTATGAAGACGACCAGTTACTCATTCTCAACAAACCCGCAGGTTTAGTTGTCCATCCCGCACCCGGTCATCCAGATGGCACTTTAGTAAATGCCTTGTTAGCACACTGTCCCAATTTACCAGGAATTGGCGGAGTCCAACGTCCAGGAATCGTACATCGATTGGATAAGGATACAACGGGAGCGATCGCGATCGCTAAAACAGAACTTGCCCATCATCATCTACAGGCACAACTCAAAGCTAAAACCGCACGGCGAGAATACTTGGGCGTGGTTTACGGTGCGCCAAAAACTGAAACCGGCACAATTGACTTTCCCATTGGTCGCCATCCCCAAGACCGCAAGAAAATGGCGATTATACCAGTTGAACAAGGCGGACGAGCAGCCGTGACTCATTGGCAAATATTAGAACGCCTTGGTAACTTCACCTTAATTCACTTTCAATTAGAAACTGGACGTACCCATCAAATTCGCGTCCACAGCGCCAAAATGGGTCATCCCATAGTCGGCGACCCAGTTTATAGTTCTGGTCATTCAGTGGGGGTAAATTTGCCCGGTCAAGCACTGCACGCTTGGCGACTAAAATTGCAGCATCCCCTATCTGGGGAGTTCATTGAGGTGACAGCGACTCCTCCCGCCCACTTTACAAAACTTTTGGAGATGTTAAAAAGACGAACTACACTTTAACTTTAAACTCATCCCACGCCTGAAACTAACGCTATTTTACAGACATTGGGTATTCAGAAATAACCATGCCCAATGCCCATAAACAACTAGCGTGCATCAGACATGGGATAGAGTCTGTTTCACTAGTTATACCTAAATGAAACTCCTACATAACCCATGACTTATGCACGCTATAAAATGATCAAAGCAATGTACTAGCCAGCCGCCGGACAAAAATCGTTACTTGATTCCTGCCAGTTGCCGATAAGGTACAGACTTTTCGATATCGATGTTGAATGACGAGATTCTCTGTGGCGTATTGCCAGTTGCATTGATCTCTTGTGCCATACCCAGGAATAGAGATGGATCTCCAGCTTTGGGCTTTTTGTCTTGTGGGATGAATCTGCGTACTTCTACCTGCCAAATGATTTGGGGGAAGCCCAGTTTAGCACGGTGGTAAGCATCGTATCGCGGAGATTTAATGTTGAATGGCAACTCACCCTGGGCGCGGGATGGCAGTATGCGACGGCGCTGATAGGGTACTATTGAGTATCCAAAATTACTTAGGTACTCTTCAGTGTTCAGCACTTCATCAACAAGACCTTTAATACCTTTGGTAGCGACTACAATTGACCAAGCGATTTTTTCCCGCTCGTTGTATGGGTCGCGTCCTAGAACCTTCTGGATTATATGCTCAACAAAGCGATAGTTGCTGTTGAGGTCGTAGAAGCTTTTCTTAAAGGTATTAGAAAGCAGTAATCCCCGAATAAAGTCCCGCACTGTAATCTGTCCATTACGGAGTTGGGACTCTAGAAATGGTTCGCGATCGGCAGCAAAGGCATGGAAGAAAATTTGACGATATGCTGCTTCAATCAGATTACCTAAATCTGACGGAGAAAGCAGATTGTCTGTAGAAAAAATCCTGGGCTGTTCATCACCCGGTACTTCATACGCAGCTACACGCTGGTTCTGACTTGAAGGGTCATATGTTAACAGAGGAATTGCCACTATAAGGCCTCCATATTCTTAATTAAAGTTAACAACTTTAAATCATATATTAAGGGAGTAGTTGGATCAGAAACTCAGATTCTGATAAAGTTTTACGAAACTTAACCAAGGCTAAATGACTAAAAGCTTGTTCACATATTACATTAAAAGATTAAGCTTCACCTTTTGAAACTGAAGCAATAATTTTTAACATTTAGCAAAAGAAATTAATTTAAATAATTAGGCAATGGGGCATAGTTATTTTCCCTGTCCCCCTGCCTTCTTCAGTGGCCTATCCAAAATTCCAGGGGATCTATGGTTGATTTACAGTAAGGCCAACTACGCAAAGTTGCTTCCATGTCTGCCTTCCAATAGGGTGGTTCCAATCCCAGTCCTAAACATAGATGAGATAAAATCTCAGCAAACTGCTGATTATGACCGGAGCCTCCTAGATGGGCATGGGCGTATTCATGAACGACTACACCCAACCAGTCTCTAGGTGCAACTCGACCAACATCTACCAGAATGGTGATTGGATTTGTGAGAATGTTGCACAGACCATCTATGCCGAAGGATTGAGCGATGGGTACTGCAAAAATTTGGATGTGGCGACGCTCTTGGTGATGAAAGCACTCATGACAGATTTTCAGGTAGGCATTGATCTGAGCGTTAACTATGTTAATATTCTCGCCAATCCAAGTGCAAATGGGGATGCGATCGCGCAGGTTATCGAACACATCCACCATCCCCGGTTCTAGGGCAAATCCCTGTACCAGATACAGATAATCTCGGCCACGAGTAAAAGCATCACTCTGGTTGAGAATCATTCACCAGCCCAAAACAGAATAAAACTGTCTTACTTCCAAAACATCCTGGGCTTGTTTGGATGTTGCTTCTTCTGTGCTGGATACCTCAACAGAAGTCTCAATGCGGGTTTCACTACAAAAGGATGCAGTGCTGAAGCCTCCAAACCGTTTCACTGTACTGGTTCGTAGCCGGAGATTTGGACTTGCGAACCAGAATCGCTCAATGGAACTCATTGTTTCGTATTCGGTTGTCAGCACTAGCCCATCTTCATCATCTATATGAAAAAGACCGACTACAGGCACAATTTCCGCGTAGCCTCTTTCACGAAGTAACTTGCCTTGCCTGGGATTATCGGCATCAGGCACGATCGCAAATATAGTTTTTCCCTGATGGTTCTCATCATTCTCTCTATCCCAAGCCATTGTGCCTAGCCAACACACCCTTGATCCTCCCACTGAGAGGCTGGGGTCAATCTGATGATACTGGCACAGCTCGATGACTTCTGGATGATCGCTAGCTAGAGCTTCTACCTGTATATCCGATTCTCCTGTCTCTGAGCGTTTAAAGGCTAGGTGATGAGTTACACGTTGCGATCGCCAATTACCAGCACTTAGCTGAAAAAATTCCATTACGTCTATCAATTTTCTGACTCCTACTGATTACTCCTGCGGATGATGTCTTACGAGTTCTTT
>JBBSCU010000142.1:0-14316 GCA_038249935.1 Chroococcales cyanobacterium | reverse complement strand
ATTAAGCCTTTTTTTCATTACCAGCTAATCCCTTAGGTTCGTAGTGACGGCAACCATTACAAGGGCCGTTGGGATTAATAGCACAGCGAATGTAACCAGACCGAGCATTAAACTTGCAGCTAATGTCGCCAATTAAATAACCTACTCCTTCTAAATAATAGCGATCGCTCTCAACAGGTCTGATGCTTTGCCGTTCCTGCACCGCTGGAAAATTCATAGCTGCTTGCCTCATCCGTAAGCGCGATCGCAAATGGGTTTTGCGGATTACCCACAGGGAAAACAGGGACGGGAAAAAACCAACGGCAATCACTAAAAGTGTCTTTAACACCTTCTTTTTACCTCTTCTGGGCGCTGATTGATTGTCCCTGATATTGCACTCTAGTTTTACAAAAGTGCAAATTTTAGGGCAGCTTTGTTTATTTGCCATTGTGGTTGCAATTAGCAATGGCAATGTGGTATGTAGCAATTTTGAGGAAGAAGTTCCTTGTACTACTTCAATTAGCATAACTGTTACAACCTCAGAGGTGAGCTGCCCTTAAATATTGATAATTTTAAGATTTGTTGACTAATACCTTTTTGAACAAGTGTTTTGTCTCAGCCTCAGCCCCACTCTTGTTTTTTCTGGGTTGCTGCGATGCTAATCTTTTTTTGGTTTCCTGACGAAGTTGCTGTGCTAATAGTGCTGCTTCCCTTTCGGCTCGGAATAAATCAACTTTTCGCATTGTCAGAATAAATGATTTGTCTGGCTGTTGTCTTACCCAAGGGACGCTAACTGCAAAATACTGACAAATATTTTTGCCTAGCGGGTAATGTCTTTGAGTATTGAGTGTGTTAGCGATCGCTTTCAACTCTAATATCGCTGCTTCTAATTCCCCTGCCATTTGATTGATACATTCGACTTGGGCTATTAAACGCTCCTGCTCACTCATAATTTTTTCCTTTTGGGGTTGCAGTGGCACTATGGCAGTAGCCACAAATGTAGGCTGCAACAGGGAAACTCTCAGCAAAATGGGCTTTTTGTAGCTGTCTTGGATTTGTTTCATATTCCCTCAAGCGAGGCTAGCTGACTTTGTAAGGCATTTTAGCAGTTTTTAGTACATTTGTACTGTATAAAGTGTATATATGAAGTTTAATTATCAGGAAAACCAGCAAATGTCAAAATTTAAACCTTTGCAACTTATGCTCTGACATATATAAAAAACGCTTAAGCATTTCTTGCAAATGTAGAAGCATTTTTAGCGAATATTTGATGCTTTGCAACAAATACTCTGCATTACTAAGGTTTATATCTTGTCAGGCAAGGATTTTAGGACTTGTGTGTACACCGTGGGGTAGTTGGAGTGAACCAATACGGTTCGGATAAGACTTGATCCCCCCAACCCCAATACTTTTCGGACTTCGCCTAATAATCTCCCTTTTGGTATGGGAAAAGGTTAAAGGGCAAGGAGTAAAGGTAAATCCAAACCCTTTACCCTTTCCCCTTTCCCCCTTAACCAAAAAGTATTGAAAGTAGTCTCACCAGCGGCGATATAGCGGTTCCCGACCTAGTGAGGTACGTTTTCAAAGCTACTAACCTTGGTAAACAAGATTTGAGTGTACCTCAGTAGACTAGGAAACGCTATAATATTTCTAGTAGAGTTATTTATAATTAATTATCTTCCTAATGAGATTAAGACTATACGAAATAGCTGATACCGAAGAAATTATGAAATTGTTCTATGACACTATTCATGAGGTGAATATTCACGATTACACAGAAGAACAAGTAGCTGCTTGGGCACCAGCAAATATGGATATTGACGTTTGGATTAAAGGTTTAGGAAGTAAGTTTACTTATGTAGCAGAAGAGCAGGGCCAAATTATTGGTTTTGGAGAATTAGAGCCTAACGGTCATATTGACCGTTTTTACTGCCATAAAGATTTTCAAAGAAAAGGGATTGGTAAGAAAATCCTAGAACAGCTTGAATCAAAAGCAAAGGCTTTAGGGATTGACAAGTTATTTACAGAAGCCAGTATTACAGCTAAACCTTTTTTTGAAAGCCAGAATTTTATTGTTGTAAAACAGCAAGAGGTAGAGCGCAGAGGTCAAAAGCTGATAAATTTTGTCATGGAAAAATCCTTTAGTAATTCTAACTTATTGGATTCAAAACAGTAATTTTAGGGGGTGTAATCCTCAGAAAGTAACTGTTATTTTTGAAACAGCTTTGTATATCTAAATTCCTACAGTTGATTTCGCGCTTTGAGTTGCAGATATCGCTCAACCAACTGATCGGCAATTTGATTTGCTGGTGCATCTAGTACTAATACACCTTTTTGTTTCAGTTGGGCAAATGCCACTTGTCGTTGCATTAATAAATCCAGTGCTACTGCACGGGTATAAACACCTGTAACATCATCTGTGAAGGTGTGTGCCAGATGATCAATTTGCGGATCTCGCAGAGTAACGCAAAATGGAAGATAGCGGGGTGCTAACTTAGAAAGTGCCGCGAGGAGTTCAGTGGAGGCGGTGACATCAACTAAGTCGGTAATCACCACCACGAGCGCCCTGCGGGTTTGGCGCTGCAAAACATTTGTTACTGCCCCTAAATAATCAGATTCAAATAATACTGGTTGAATCGGAGTTAGGCGATCAATTATCTGACTGAGATGAGGTTGACCACGTTCTGGGTGTATCCACGTATGCATCTGGCGGTCGAATACACCAATACCAATGCGATCGCCTCGATGTAAACCTGCTAAAGCTAAGGATAAAGTTGCATTCAAACCCCAATCAAACCTCTGTAAACCCTGCACTTTTGCCGTCATCAACCGGCCGCGATCAAGTAAAATAAGTAAAGTTTGCTCCTGTTCTGGTTCTAGAACCCTTACCAGTGGCATTGCATTACCATAAGCACCAACCCGACGGGCGGTAGCTTTCCAATCAATAAACCGCAAATCGTCACCAGTGCGATAGTTCCGCAATTCAGCAAACTCTGTACCGATACCCGTTTGACGAGCTTGGCGCATTGATCCCGATGATTGCAGCGTCAGGCGAATTGTGAGCGATCGCAACCCGACTAAATCAGGATAAACTTTTACTGGCAGACTTTGCGGAACTTGCCAATCATCCCAAGCTAATCCCCAAAGTCCCAACTGTCGGACTTGAATATTTCCCCAAGGAAACTCTCCCCGCTGCGTCGGGTGGACAGTATACTTTAATTCCTGAGTGCTGTTGCTGGGAACGATAGCGCTAAGTCCAGGTGTAGATACGCCAAACCCTGTTGGGTAGTAGTCACGGATTTGAATTTGGGCGTTGGCATTTTGGGATATTACTTTTAACACCACCGGATTATCTCGTCCAATTGATAATCGTGGCGGTAGTTCGCGGGTAATTTGTACGCGAGAACGTCGCACCCGCGAACCATCCACAATCATCAATCCTAAGATGATAGTATCAAATAGCAAAGTCAGGGCGATCGTTGTTCTAATGCTAAGAGAGAGGGATAAGATGGGTGCCGCAGCTACGCCCATCGTAGACATCGTAATTCCCAATACCAATAAAAAATAAACTCGTCTGGAAGGAACCATTTTTTTCGAGTCAACAGTAAGGAATTTTAAATCGCTTATTATTTAGGTGTAGTGCGATCGCTAATTTTACACCCTCCAAGCTTCAAGCACTAACTAACTGAGTCAGGCGTTTTAGTATACGTAGCACGTCGTACAATTCATTTCCAGGGTTTCGCATCAAAAAACCCTTAGATAAAGCATAATAAGTTGGATTTCCTTTAACTAATTTGACAAAAATAAATTCTCCACCGCTGGTAATCATCCCGAAACTAGGCTGATTTGGATGAGGATTACCTAACATATAAGCTAAAATCTGTGCGAGTCCTCTTTCAATGGAATATTCTGCTTGTTTTGATTCAATAACCATTACCCATAATTGGTCTTTCAGAATTAATGTATCTATTTTGCCTTTAATGATAATTTCTTCATCTTCATCGGTAATCTCGATTGGTTCCTCTGCTTTGATATATAAAGGTACTAAATAAAAATCCCCAATAAAAAGTATTGGGTCTATAATTGCCATTTTGACAACATCTTCTAGTAAAGGTGGGTAATTAAGAAGATTAAAATAATCTGTTTTTACTTTATCTAAAAGTTGTTTATCTAAATCAGTAATTTCTGGTAAATCTTCTTGCCATTCGCGGAAGAATTGGTCATCTAAAACTAACTGAATACCAAAGTTATCGATTAAATAGCGTAAATTTATTCCTTTTGCTTGGAGTGTTTGCGTCATAGTTTTTGGATAGTGGAGAATAGGGAATTATATTAATTCTAATTATTCAAAATAAAAACCTCACTGCTGATCCTTTTCGCAAGTAGTTTTCCGAATCGGATGTTACATAGACGCATACCAGTTTGTCGTCAGACATAGCCTTTAAAAGATGAAAATATAATTGGCATTTATCCTATTCATTAGTTGCTGCTTGTAACCAGACTTCTACATCATCTGTTAACAATTTTTGTGCTGCATCTAGCATTGATGCTGCTATGTCTTTGAGGTCTTCGCGGTTGTTCAGATAAGTTTTCAACGCTTCCATTGGGTCGATACTGCTACTTGCACTCAATTCGGGAATGCGAGGCCTGGCTAATTGACTGATTAATTCTGCTTGAATGGTGTAGGTGTGAGCGGGACTTAAAGCAGTATGTAGAGAGGAACTGTCAATTAAATCCATCTGTTCAGAGCGGAGTTTGTAAATTAGCCGCACTACAACATCTTGAATATCATATTTAGCGATCGCTTTCATTAATACTACTTGGGGATCATCTGCTTTCGAGACATCCACCTCAATTGTCCGAAAACTCCGAACTGTTAAGGGACAAAATTCCCATTCAGCGCTCCCCCGCTCCAGTTCTAGCATCACATAGCCTTTATCTTCTTTTTCTTCACTAAAATCTACCCGCTCAATGCTCCCTGGATAAATCACTGGAGGATTGTTAGATTTATTCAGATTTTGGTGGCGGTGGACGTGTCCCAACGCTACATAATCAAAACAAGGCCGCGTTAGTAAAGATAAAGGTAGAGTAAAACCTTTACCTACTGCTAAAAAGCGTTCTGCGCCCAAGGTAGCATTGTCAGCCATCAAGTGAGCCAACAGGATAGTTGGTATATCGGGGTCAAGACGGCGAATTTCGCCTTCCAAAACAACTCGCAAGCGTTCCGTTAACAGTTGGTTGACTTCCGCCAGAGATAAACCTTCAGTCTCTTGGCGAGTCATCAGAGTGGAACGGGTCAACCAAGGAAGGGTGATTACTTGCACTTTCCCATTGCGGGTGGCGATGCAGTGAGTAGTTAATGTATCACCGACAACAAATCCTGGTACGCCCAAAGTGCGGTAAATATTTAAACTTGCTCCTCCCTGTCCTTGGGAGTGTTGGTCATGGTTGCCCACCAGCAGCACTGTGGGAATATTCGCATCCATCAGACGACGGAACTGGCTGGCAAAAGCATATTGTACATAGGGTGGTGGTGTAGCATCGGGGAAAGCGTCACCACCAAATATCACCATATCAACAACATCTGCGATCGCTCGGTCAATACATTTAGAGAGGGTATTGACAAAATCCTCCAATCGTGTATTTAATCCGGTTGCGGGATTAATTCGTCCGTGGGAGAAGCCGCTTCCCATGTGGATATCGGAGAGATGGAGGATTTTGATCATAGTTGTCCTTTGTTCTTAGTCATTTGTCCTTTGTCTAATACTAATGACAAATGACAAATGACAAATGACAAATGACCAATGACTAATAATTAAATATGAATTCCACATTCTGTTTTATTACTTCCCCGCCAGCGTCCGGCGCGTTCGTCTTCGCCTTCGCCGATTTTGGTGGTGATGGGTTCGTCGCCGATGCTGGGATAACCTTTGTCGTGTAGAGGATTGTAGATGACTCCGTGTTCAGCCACATAAACCCAGCTATCTTTGCGTGTCCAAGTAGCTATGGGATTTACTTTCAGCCGACCTTTACCATCTAATTCAAATATGGGCATATTAGCACGGGTCACTGCTTGATCACGGCGGCGTCCGGTGATCCAAGCGACGCTGTTGAGTTCGTCTAGACTCCGTTGCAGTGGTTCAATTTTTGTAATGTGGTGGAATTGGGCAATATCTTTGTCCCAGAGTTTGTCGCCATATTTGGCTTCAAAGGCTTCGCGGGTGTCTACATCTGGAGTTTTGTAAGTTTGCAGATCCAGATTGTAGACTTGTTTAGCTTTGGCAACTAATTCTAGGCTTTCGCTAAAGTGGTGCAAGGTGTCGAGAAATACCACGGGAACTGGATGCTTCAGTTCACTGTAAAGAATATGGGTAATTATCATGTCATCCACGTTAAAGGCGCTGGTTTGCACCAGTGCCGTTGGGATATTCTCTATAGACCATGCCAGTATGTCTTTTGGAGTGGCAGTTTCAAATTGCTGATTTAATTGCTCTAAGTCAAAAGCGATCGCTTGGGTTTTAGATGCTGTGTAAGCTGTCATGATAATCTTCTGTTCAAATAATTTCTACCTTGATTAAGATTTATTTTACTCTATTAAGGCTCATATTCCGCTCGGAAATTAGGTGATTCTCATATTCGGTAATCACCACATTACGGTAATGGGTATAAGGAAGTCTGAGTAATTAACCAATGATAAGTAAAAATCATTGCATAAGTAAAAACCGCAGTATTTACTAAGAAGCTTTACGTTAATTTAAGTTTTATCGGGGTTTTATGGATATTTGTACTGAGGCTGATATGGTTAAGAAACTATTAACAAAAAGGATTTTACTTAAATGAAGAATTCAAAAGTCTCCAATCCATTAGGTCTATCTATAACTATGGGTGCTTTGATCATCTTGACCAGCGTTAGCATTATCACGATAATGAACGCTTTCTAAAATAAAGACTTCTAATTTTAGCAATAAAACTTTACAAAGCCCCGCTCAGTTTTGAGCGGGGCTTTGACATTTTTTTTGAGAAGAGGTTTTGCCCAATGCCCCATTTCTAACTTGTTACCAAAATAACTTTCAATGATCGGACGTAAATGAGATGATGGAGTAATTAGAGAAAAAGGTGAACAATTGTTACTTTTCTCCTTCCGCTTCTGGTTGCAGAATTGCATCACAGTATTGAATGAGGGTTGTCAAGCGATCGCTAATCGTCTGAAGTCTCCCTTGTACAGTAGATGTCTGCCGCGCTCCTTGCAAAAACATCACATCTATTTCCAACAGGCGCAGTTGCTTGCTCATCTCCGTTTGATAAGACTGCACTTGCGAGTTTTCATCAGCTATAGGCACAATCTGCTGCCGGAAAAATTGCTGCAACGAGGCTACACGCTGCCGCAGTTCGGGTGCATCAATTTGCGTAGTTGTGGCATCGGAGCGTAATTGTTCTAGCAAGGTTACGAGTATCTGATACTTCTCACGGTTTAAAGACATTCAGTAGTAATTAAGATAGTATTAATGTCAAGTAATTTTTCTTCTACAATAAACTTCTCTTTTACACTTATCCGCACTAAAAGCCTCAAATCATTATTATTTGAGGCTTTGTTTGCCATCAATGGATTTTCAATTTTATAATCCTTGACGCTCAAACTGGATCACTACCAACGCCAATTGGAGAATCATCCTGACACTGTTTTTTTAACCCGTCCCTGGTCAACAGCGTCTTTTGACGGCGATGCTGCCAGTTTTGTCTATTTTACACTTATCCACCGATCCCCTATAAACCAAATTGTATGAGCAGCATAGCAATAAATTCATCAGTTGACCTTGCCATTCCAGAATGGTTAAAAAAATGTTTGAAGGAGTCATCGACAAGTAGCGGCGCAGTGGAAGATGACCGAAGGCATAATGATGCCGTCTTAATTGGTCGCGCATTTGAATTTGCTTACCAACTGCATCAAGGTCAATACCGCAAATCTGGAGAACCATACATTGCTCATCCCATTGCTGTGGCTGACTTGCTGCATGACTTGGGAGGTAGCGCTACTATGATAGCAGCTGGATTTCTCCATGATGTAGTTGAAGATACAGAAGTTACAAGTGAAGACATAGGAGAGCGCTTTGGGCCAGAAGTGCGGCAATTGGTCGAAGGTGTCACCAAGCTTTCTAAAATCAATTTCACTAGCAAAACCGAAACTCAAGCCGAAAACTTCCGGCGGATGTTTTTGGCAATGGCGCAAGATATTCGGGTAATTGTGGTGAAATTGGCAGATCGTTTGCATAATATGCGAACTTTACAATATATGTCAGAGGCCAGCCGCCGCCGCAGTGCCCAGGAAACGCGAGATATTTTCGCACCTTTAGCCAATCGCTTGGGGATTTGGCGAATTAAATGGGAACTGGAAGATTTGGCTTTTAAGTATTTGGAACCAGAAGCTTTCCGCCAAATGCAGGAGTATGTTTCTGAAAAACGGACGGCGCGAGAAGAGAAATTAGCCAAAGCTACACACATTTTGCGGGAACGTTTGCAGCAAACTGGAATTCACTGCCAGGATATTAGCGGTCGTCCGAAGCACCTTTATAGCATTTACCAAAAAATGCAACGGCAGCAAAAGGAATTTAATGAAATTTACGATTTGGCAGCGCTGCGGATTATTGTCCAAACCAATGAGGAATGCTATCGGGCGTTGGCGGTGGTTCATGATGCTTTTCGCCCAATTCCTGGGAGATTTAAGGACTATATTGGACTGCCAAAGCCTAATCGTTACCAGTCGTTGCATACTGGAGTGATTGGGCTGACTGGTCGTCCTTTAGAAGTGCAAATTCGGACAATCGAAATGCATCATATCGCCGAGTATGGGATTGCCGCTCATTGGAAGTACAAAGAAACAGGAGGTTCTAGCATTAGTCATTTGACAACAGCAGATGACAAGTTTACTTGGCTGCGGCATCTGCTGGAATGGCAAAGTGATCTCAAGGACGCACAAGAATATCTTGATAGCGTTAAAGATAATCTATTTGAAGATGATGTTTATGTCTTCACCCCTAAGGGGGATGTTGTGCCTTTAAGTCCCGGAGCTACAAGTATAGATTTTGCTTATCGCATTCATACCGAAGTGGGGAATCATTGTGCAGGGGCGCGGGTGAATGGGCGAATGGTACCTCTGTCAACACGGTTGCACAATGGGGATATTGTAGAGGTTATTACCCAAAAGAACTGCCATCCGAGTTTGGATTGGTTGAACTTTGTCAGAACTTCGGCAGCAAAGTATCGGATTAAACAATGGTACAAGCGATCGCGCCGCGAAGAAAATGTAGCTCGTGGACGGGAATTGTTAGAAAAAGAACTTGGTAAAACTGGTTTTGATAGTTTACTGAAATCAGATGCGATGGAGACTGTCGCCGAAAAGTGCAACTACCACAGCGTAGAAGATTTACTCGCTGGTTTGGGTTACGGCGAAGTTACGTTAAACCTAGTGCTAAATCGTTGGCGAGAAGTAGCGAAGGGACAACAACCAGTTTCCACTGTGCCGCCATTTATCCCCAAAGAAGCAACTACATCAAAAGCTTTGCGAGATGCACCTGCAACTACCTTCCGCTCCACAGATTCGCCAATTGTTGGGGTAGAAGGTTTGGTGTATTATTTAGCTGGGTGTTGTACTCCGATTCCTGGCGAACCGATTATTGGTGTAGTGACGCGAGGTAGGGGGATTTCGATTCATCGCCAAGGCTGCAATAATCTAGAGAGTGTCGAGTATGAGCGCCTTGTACCAGTCAGATGGAACCCAGTCGCCGAAAATAGTGGTCGTCCGCACACATACCCAGTGGATGTGCAAATTGAAGCACTTGATCGTGTGGGGGTATTAAAGGATATTTTGTCACGCTTAAGTGACCAAGGGATCAATGTGCGTCATGCCCAGGTGAAAACCGCTATTAGTCAACCTGCATTGATGGACTTAGGAATAGATATACGCGATCGCTCTCAACTAGAGCAAGTGTTCGTGCAAATTAAGAAAATGAGTGACATTTTGAATATCCGCCGCGTTGGCCAAATTGACGAGTAAGTACCCCAATTGCTAGGGTGCGTTGACACTGTGTAACGCACCAATTTAAGTTGTGATATTACTTTAAAGTTTTAAAAGTGCTGATTTACAAGCGTAGCAGTCAAAAACAGCAGGTGGTTAAAAAATCTGATTCGATAATGAGCATAACGATCGCACTTAAATTTAACCGTTGAAGCGGTAATTTTTTGACTACCAACTTCCCCAAATTTCTTGCTTATACTCTTGACAAAATTATTACCTTATCGAATGAAACAGCCCTGCTTTAGAAGATGGGGTTAGGGCAATACTGCTCGGTTAAGGAAATAAAGTAGGCTGAAACCCTTGAAATAGCGTTGTCTATAATCCCCAAAAGAGGCTTAACCGAGCAGTATTGCAAGTGGTCTAACCTAAAAGGCAATAGAGAGAACTATTGCCTTTTGCCTTCTTACTTAGTTAATAGACATCTCCAGAAATTAAATATGCGTTATCCATAACCCTTGTAGAGACGCGAAATTTCGCGTCTCTACATTCATTATCGGAGATGTCTAATGTTTTTATGTTTGGCGGTTAACTAGAGTAGCGCTAGCTTGGTCAACAGGCATTAGCACAACTTCATTAATATTGACATGGGGCGATCGCGTCACACAAAAAAATATCACATCAGCCACATCATCTGCCGTCAATGGGGTAACTCCCTCATAGACTTTATCGGCACGTTCAATATTCCCGTGAAAGCGCACCTCGCTAAATTCCGTTTCTACCATCCCAGGATCAACGGAAGTCACGCGCACAGGAGTACCCAACAAGTCTTGTTTCAAACCTTCAGAAATTGCCCTTACCGCAGCTTTCGTAGCACAGTACACATTACCGCCAGGATAGGTTTGATGTCCGGCAATTGAACCTAAATTTACCACATGACCGCGATCGCGACTTACCATTCCGGGAACAACATAACGGGACAAGTAAAGTAAACCCTTAATGTTAGTATCAATCATTTCTTCCCAGTCTTGAAAATTGCCTTCGTGCAACTTGTTTAAACCGCGACTTAGACCAGCATTGTTAATTAGAATGTCAATGTCAGACCAGGAAGGGGGTAGAGTAGAAATTGCAGATTCAACAGCAGCGCGATCGCGCACATCTAGCTGTAACAAATGAATTTCAACACTAAATTCTTGACTGAGAGTATCTGCTAGCTGCTGCAAACGTTCTAGCCGTCGTGCCACTAAAATCAGTTTTGCACCCGCACCAGCAAATATCTTAGCACAAGCAGTACCAATACCACTGCTTGCACCAGTAATCAAAATGATTTGATTTTCTAGGGAGGTCATTGTTAGTCAAATGTCAAGAGTTCAGTGTTAATTGTCCAATAATTTGGAACTCAAACGAATTACAGTACCCATCTGGTGAAAAAAAATGTAGAGATATAGCACTGCTACATCTCTACAAGGGTTCTGGATAACGCATATTTAATTTCTGGAGATGTCTTTTAGAAGTCTTCTGCTATTAACCTCAGAATGAATTCTGAGGCAAGGTAGTTGTTGGGATGGGACTTGTTCGCCAATTCTCAGAATTATGAGCTTTTATCTGGAAGTTTTAAGTTCTCAGATCGAATCAATAAAAATTACACTCACCTTGACAGAGATAGGGTGTAGGGCAACCCCTACACCCGTCTTAAAGAGGCTTGGTCATCGAAAGACGGAACTAAACAGTGATAAAAGTTTGAGCCAAGAGCGTTGTTGAAGTGATATTATCTAACTTCACCAACACTTGATTGTTAGAACTATCCACAATCGAGGTTTGACTTCCTTGTTGCTGTATCAACAATTGACCAAACTTGAGGCCACCTGACAACGCAAGCTTGTCCTCACCCACTTTAAAGTCAGTAATGGAGTCAGTACCTTGACCGGAAGCCAACACAAAGGTATCAGCACCATACCCCCCCGTAAGCACATCGTTTCCTAGACCGCCGTAAAGCGAGTCATTACCTGCACCACCCAAGAGTTGATCATCGCCGATACCACCAAATAGCGTATCGTTTCCGTTATCACCCGAAAGCCTGTCATTGCCACCATCGCCGTAGAGCAGATCATTACCATCGCCTGCCCAAAGAGTATCGTTTCCATCGCCTCCAAAAAGTTGATCGTTTCCTATATTACCTACGATCACATCATTACCACCAAACCCATAAATCTTGTTGGCTGGGGCATTGCCTTTTAAGTACTGAGAACTATCAGTGCCATTGAGAAGATAAATTTGGGTAGCAAGAGCGGGTTTAACTGTGCCTTTGATGGCAAAGTCAAAGGTGCTTTCGTTACTATCGTTGTTGCTCAAACTAAAGCTGCCAGTAGAGGTTCCAGGCGTAGGTATATTCGTATTGAGTGCCACCATTATACTTTTTGAAGCGTTGGCAGCCACGGTATATGGACGAGTTCCTACCAAACTAAAACCGTCGGGAAGTTTGAGATTACCCAGGTTGAGCGTAGCTGTACCGATGTTCTTGATGGTGAAAGTTTTGGTTGCGGTGCTGCCGAAAGCGACGTTACCAAAGTCAATGGCAGTGGTGCTGCCATCTGCAATGTCAACCGTGCCATTAAGAACTTGAATCTCGGGGGCAGGAGCGGGCTTAACTGTACCGCTAATAGCAAAGTTAAAGGGGCTTTCGTTACTATCGTTGTTGCTCAAACTGAAACTGCCAGCATAGGTTCCAGGTGTTTTCGTATTGAGTGCCACCTTTATACTCGTCGAAGTCTTGATAGCCAAGGTAGCTGGAAGAGTTCCTACCAAACTAAAGCCGTCGGGGAGTGTGAGATTACTCAGGTTGAGTGCAGATGTACCGGTGTTCTTGATGGTGAAAGTTTTGGTAACGGTGCTGCCGAAAGCGGCGTTGCCAAAGTCAATGGCAGTGCTGCTGCCATCTGCAATGTCAACTGTGCCATTGAGAACTTGAATTTCGGGAGCATTAACTTTACCACTAATAACAAAGTTAAAGGGGCTTTCGTTACTATCGTTGTTGCTTAAACTGAAGTTGCCAGTGTAGGTTCCGGCAGTGGTTGTATTTAGTGCCACCGTTATATTCGCCGAAGTCTTGGCCGCCAAAGTAGCTGGAATAGTTCCTACCAAACTAAAGCCGTCGGGGAGTTTGAGATTACTCAGGTTGAGTGCAGCTATACCTGTATTCTTAATGGTAAAAGTTTTGGTTAGCGTGCTGCCAACAATGGCGTCGCCAAAGTTAATGGCGGTAGTGCTGTCATCTGCAATGTCAACTGTGCCATTGAGAACTTGAATTTCGGGGGTAGGAGTATTATTAGTGGGGGCTTCATAAGCGCCAATGTCAATCAATACACTACCATTGCCATCGCCATCTTTGGGAAGGTTCTTAGTGATGCCATTGAAAGCACTGGAACCAGCATCAATCGCGGCACTTCCAGATTTGAGCCTAAAGTCACCATTCGCTGCATCGACAAACAGTGGGTCTTTGTTTAAGATATTTCCTGAGCCTGTTCCTTTAAAAACTCCGTTGTAAGCAAGGTTATTGTTAAATGAATAGTTACTGGAATTAGACATTAGATTAGTAGACTCTCCAGTGCTTGCATACATAATGTTGTTATAGACTCGAACATTCTTAGCACTATTAATCAAAATCTCTCCAGCAGATATTACTTGTGAATTTTGGTAGGTTGTATTATTCACAATGTCCACAGGGTTTTCTCCCTTGAAAATTTGTATTCCAGCCCCACCATTGTTGTAAGTTAAGTTGTTACTAATTAAGGTTTTACCAGTGTAAGCAACACCTTCAAAATAAGAAGTGTCAAGCATTATTCCATGACCTTCAGTTATTTTTCCTACCTTTTCCCAAGGGACTAATGATTTATTGTCAAAAGAAGTGTTACCTTGAATAATTACTTTGTAATCTGTTACATTGTTATCAGAATTCCAAAGGTCAAGTGTTGTAATTCCTTGGGTTCCGTATGGTGTATACCAAGAGGTTCCAGAAACGATATTTTTCTCTATCGTAAGATAATCTGTTTGGAATGCTGAAATGCCCCCGCCTGGAAACTTAGAGACACTGTTATTTCTGATTGTAATGTGATGTGAGTGGATCTTTTGAGTTCCTCCAGTGCTACCAATATTAATACCATTTCCAGATGTTGCTGAATTATTTAAGGTATTTTTTTGTTCAAGCGCATATTCTAATGTAATTTCATCCCGCGCTCCTACTAATTTTAAGCCTTCAATTACTAAGTATGAAGAACCAGTAATTGATATAGCATTCCAAATGTTTTTACCTGCTTGTAAGATAGGTGTGT
>JBBSCU010000141.1:0-14318 GCA_038249935.1 Chroococcales cyanobacterium | reverse complement strand
TAGGGTGTGTTAGCGGAGCGTAACGCACCATTCCAAGTTAAATAAGAATTGCACGTTATTAAATTTGCGTTCCTAAGTTGCGAGTGCTGAATACCTATAGTCTTTCAACTCAGCACTCTTAACTCAGCACTCAGCACTCTTCACACACCCTGCTCCTTAAACCATGCCAAAAGACTTTTCCAACCTTCCTTGGCTTCTGTCTCGCGGTAGGAGGGGCGATAATCGGCAAAAAATGCGTGGGGTGCATCAGGGTAGACGATGATTTCAGATTTGCTGCTGCTGGACTTTAAGCGATGTCTGCGACGGGCTAAGCCTACGCGCATTTGCTCCACAGTATCGAGAGGAATACCTGTATCCTTACCACCATAAAGTCCGAGAACTGGGACTTTCAGTTTTGATGCAATATCAATAGGATACTTGGGCTGAAGTTTGTTAGCATCGCCCACGAGTCGCCCGTACCAAGCTACACCAGCCTTCAGCTTGGGATTGTGTGCTGCGTATAACCAGGTAATGCGACCGCCCCAACAGAAGCCTGTAACCGCCAATTTGCCGGCATTACCTTTAGCTGATTTCACTGCCCAGTTTACCGTGGCATCGAGATCGGATAGCACCTGGGCATCTGGTACTTTGGCGACAATTGGACGAATTTCGTCTATGCTGCTTAACTTCGTAACATCGCCTTGACGGACAAATAATTCAGGAGCGATCGCTAAGTATCCCAACTTGGCAAAGCGACGAGTAACATCCTGAATATGCTCGTGTACGCCAAAGATTTCCTGTAGCACCAGGACAATCGGAAAGTTGCTACCAGTCGCGGGTACTGCTCTGTAGGCAGGAATTTCACCATCTTTAACAGGAATTTTTACTGCACCAGCTACCAACTTCTTGGCATCGGTGGTGATGACTTCGGCAGAAATGGGTTCCACTGCCAGGGCGAAACCCGTTGCTAAGGTGGCAGTTGCGATAAATTTGCGGCGTGTTATTTCTTTCATCATCTTTACCTTAAATTGGCGAAAACTTGATTGTTGGTTATCCGTACAGTAATACAATTTTAATACTATGGGTTCGCCTATGATAAATAGCGATCGCTGCATAAACAATGACCTTTAATCAAAGTTAAAGCTACTTTTAAAAATGAAATATCGTCGCTGCGCTTCAATTCAAATTTATCGAAACAGAATTCAGGAGTCAGAAAACAGATATGAATTTTGAACGAAAAAGCGGATGAATCAGGGAGTTTAAGACCCCCACTAATATAAATATTTGTGGTTCTTCAGTACTTCCTCAAATTGTTTTGCTATAAACATAAATATGGGACAAAAACGTTTAAAAAGTTTAAACTTCAAAAGTTGCTAAACATAGTTGAGGGATTGAGCATTGTTGACAATCCAGCATCTAGCAACCCGAAACCGTAAAGACCAATTACCAATAAAACCGGAGATATATATGTTTAAAAAAATTCTAGTTGCATTAGATCATTCACAAATAGGGCAACAGGTTTTTGAGCAAGCATTAAATTTAGCAAAGTTAACCCAAGCTAGCTTAATACTGCTGCACGTCTTATCTCCAGAAGAAGAGGGCAGTCCTTACGTACCGACGTTTTCTAGTTTTAACTATTATCCAGGATTGAGCAGCCAAAGCTTCGAGTTATACCAAGAACAGTGGGAAGCCTTTAAAAACAAAGGTATAGAGATGTTGCAATTTTTCTGTACCCAAGCGAATACAGCAGGTGTAACTACGGAATTTACCCAAAATATTGGTAATCCTGGCCGCATTGTTTGTGACTTAGCCCGTAGTTATGACGCTGACCTAATTGTTATGGGTCGTCGCGGTCGTTCTGGGCTGACGGAACTATTTCTCGGTAGTGTGAGTAACTATGTCCTTCACAATGCTACTTGTTCAGTGCATATTGTGCATCTTTCAGTTACTCTTAAAACAAATGAAATTGTCAAAGAAACTACAAGCACTTTAAGCGTTAACTAACATTGCATAAATCATAGTGAAGAAAATTTAGAAACTCTGTACTCTTGTGGGTTTCAATTTCATTCTTACAGCACTTATGCAAAATTATAAAGTCTGATCGAAGGTTTCCCGATCAGGCTTTTTCAAGATAAGGCACACATAGACAACCAAAGGGTGATTATATCTCCACAAACGATTCTTAACTGCATTGAGCTAAAATTGAGCATACTAGTTTGTAAGTAAAAAACCATACGCCCTCTGTGGTGCTGATGAATCCCCCGTTTTCGGCATCTCCAAATATCAGCAATCGCAACAGTGAAGCTACAGCCCGTCACGTCAATGCGGCATTACAGAGGTTGGTCCCGGGTGGGCGGTTAGTGACGCTGACTGCAAATTGGTTTTCACCGCAAAACCCTGACTGGCAACAAGCCTTTACCAAGATACAAGAAACAGCGCAAGTAGTGCTATCAGTGGGAGTTAACGGGAAAGTGTACTCTAAGCACGGGACGCAGATGGACACCCGGATTACCGTGATTGACAAAGTTCCGGCTGACTCCAGTGACATTCCTTGCATACATCAG
This sequence comes from Chroococcales cyanobacterium, assembly GCA_038249935.1. Lineage (GTDB taxonomy): Bacteria > Cyanobacteriota > Cyanobacteriia > Cyanobacteriales > Nostocaceae > Nostoc. The sequence goes on along the minus strand of JBBSCU010000141.1, from coordinate 11,775 downwards.
ACATTAGAACTTGGCGAAATCCTTCACTTGATTGAGCAACTTCCACAGCGATCGCTGTGGCATCATTCTACTGGGACTGCCTTAGTCCCGCTTAAAAAGGGGGAAATAGAGCTATTCTTAGCCCCCCTTTTTAAGGGGTTGGGGGGATCAAGTCTTATCCGAACCGTATTGTCACCACATCTAACTTTTAACTTTTATTCAGGGTAGCCCTTAATTGCTTAAGCAGCTTACCAACTTCTAAAAATTGTGGATCTTTTGTAAGTTTTTGCAGCACTTCTGGACTGCTTTCCATCACAATATTGTTATAAGCATTAATAGCATCATTTAGCTTTTGGATATTCACATTTGGTGTTTCTCCTTTCTGAGCCATCACTAAATCTGCCGTTAATTTTTTAGTACTGGCAACTAGCTGCACTGGTTGTAATTGTCCTACAGTAACGCCTAATACAGATGCTACTTTATTTTCGGCTAGACCCGATAAAGCATTTACCAATGATACGACTGATGATGATGATACTCCCAAACTCACTATAGAAGCCTGTAGCTGATTAGCTGCTGCTTCTGCATTCGACTCATTCAGTAAGATAGCTGTAATGGCGTCACATGGACTATTTATAAAGCTATTTGTAGACTCATTTGTAAAGTCATTTGTAGACTGACTTTGACAGGATCTATTAGCGACAGCTAAATTCAAATTATTCTGAACTTCTGTTGGTACGCTAATGATGCCATTATCATTCACTTCCACATTAACCCCAGGTAGAGATTCAACAGGGGGTTGTAAATTTCCTGGATTAAAATTATCTCCAGATGAGGAAGCAGAATCTTCACTACCCCCTGTGATTCCAGCACTACCAGCATTTACTCTAGTAGGCGCACCCCCTAGACAAGTGAAAAAAGTGAGTGCTAGAGCAAAAGTGAGAAAAAATGGTTGTTTCTTCATTGTTTTTATTGTTAATTAAATTTCAAGATAACTCAGCAATTAAAATCGAAAGATGTACCCTGCACTCAATGCAAAACCTAAGCCAGTATCAAGATTACTAGTAACATCTGTGAAAATAGTATTGATAACTATAGGGCTGTTTTTGAAGGGAGCAAAAGACGCACCCATGTTGAGACGATTTCCTGTCCAGCTAGTTACTAAGGATACTTCAGGGATCACTCTCAAACCTAAACTAGCAAAAAGATTAATATCATTTTCATCTGCTGCTATTGCACCTTTAGAACGAAAAGCACCACTGCCAAGACCTACCGAAACAGTCAGAGGTAACTTATTATTTAGGTTATTTGGTTGCAGTGCAAATGCTTTAGTAACTACTCCATATATGGTATCTTTAGCATTGGTAACATCTCCCCATTTAATCGGATTTGACCAACCAATAGCTACGGCTGTACCATCGCCCAAATATCTGTGTAGTTTAAAACCTACACCGCCACTATCGCCAAAATCAAAATTGTCACCACCGCCTACACTAGTAATATTGATATTAACTTCCAACCCTACAGATTTAGCCGCATTTCCTAAACCAAAACCAACGGACAAAGAACCATCTACCCTATCTTTATTATCGTCTAGAGGGAAAAGTAAACCACCGCCAATATAGGCTTGACCAAAACTTGCACCATAGGCGGAAGGAGTACCAGCAGTTGAACCAGGGGCAGCTCTTGTCGGTTCACGTAACGTCGTAATGGGATCAATTAAAAGTTCTTGGCGTAATTTATTAGTCTCGCCAAAAGTATCACCTACTGTATCTGAAGAGTCTATTTGTGCAATAATTTGAGATTGTTTCTGCTGCAATATATTAGTCTGCTCTTTTAAATGCAAATCAGCATTACTAATAGGATAAGTAGTTATTTTCTTCTCTAAATTATCATTAGTTACTAACAGCTTTTGAGATTCCAGACGACTGTTGTCTACAGAAAGGTAATCGCTAAATTTTTCAGGCTTAATGTTAGTAGTAAAACCATCACTAATACTTATGCTCTCTAATTCAGCAACAAGATTAATTTTTTTAGATGCCAGCAATCTTTGCCGTAAGCTAGTATACGGTTGTGAATTAAGTTCAGATATTTTAAATTGAGCCTTTTGACTTTCAGAAACAACGCTAGCCACATTAATTTTTTTAGATGTTAGCAATCTTTGCCGTAAGCTAATGTATGATTGTGAATTAAGTCTAGATATGCTAAATTTATCCTCTTTACTTTTAGAAACAACACTATCCACAGCAACTGCCGATTGGATGAAAACAGATGTCAGCAGTAGAAAAAAAGTTATTAAGATTGTCCCTGATCTCCAAGAAACATAGTTAACACCAACAGCTTTATAATTATCACTACCATTGATAATTTTTTGTATTCTACCCATCAAAATACTCCTTTTGTAAAAGTAATTACATAAACACGATAATAATTTAGATGCAAAACCTCCGAATTGACAATATGTAATTTTACTGAAATGTAGCCAATTAAGTTAATGGATCAGCAAAGTGACTAACATCTTGCACCTAACGATTAAAATCGCGTCTACCAGAACAAAGTCTGCCGACCCAGGCTTCAAAAGCCTTGATTTCCCCTAGTCAGCCCAGGCGGACTTCTTTTGTATAGCCGCGACTTCCAGTCGCTTGGGCTTGGTGCAAGATGTGAGGTGATCGATTACCATTTTTCAGTGGCTCATCAAAAGTTTTTAAACTTTACTCATTGCGTAGCCATAATATTGCTGGTTAGCCTTCACCCCATTAATCGCTATACCTAAAACATTTTGGTCAGCCTTTTCTAACAGTTCTTTAGAGAGAGAAAGACTATCAGCATCAGCTACTCCTGGACGAACTACAAACAAAATTCCATTCGCCACTTTACCCAAAATAGTTGCATCAGCAGCTACAGTTAAAGGTGGAGTATCGATAATCACAAAGTCGTATTTTTGCGCGACTTGTCCCACAAATACAGCCATTTGGCTGGAACCAAGCAGCGCAGCAGGGTTGTTATTCAGTTCACCAGCTGTTAAAACTTCCAAGTTAGATACAACTTCAGTCACAGCCATCTCTAAATTTGACTGTCTTCTCAGAACGTGGCTTAAGCCAGCCTCATTTGGGATTTCCCAGATTTTGTGCTGACTAGGATTACGGAAATCTGCATCTACCAACAAAACCTTACGACCAAGTTGAGACATAGAAACGGCTAGGTTAGCAGCAATTGTCGATTTACCTTCTTTAGGTACGGCGCTCGATACTACAATGACCTTGATTAGCTGCTCTGAATTAAAAACTCTCAGGTTAGTTTCCAACATCCGAAAAGCTTCACTAACAGCGGAATTAGGTTCATCTTTGACGATTACTTCTGGAATAAGATTATCATTGGTAAATCGTGGAATAGAACCTAGTAAGGTATAGTCCAATAAATCTTTGGCAGATTGAGCCGTTTTAACGGTTTTGTCAAATTTTTCCAAAACCAAGGCTGTAGCCGCGCCCAGAACAAGTCCACCAATTAACCCTTGCAGTAAGTTTATATATTGACGGCTTTTAATAGGCACTTCTGGAATTAATGCAGGTGTCACAACCAAAGCGTTACTTACCTGGAGATTTTCTGCTACTTGAAGTTCCTGATACCGAGCTAGAAGGTTTTGATAACTAAACTCAGTTGCAGCTATTTCACGTTCTAGCTGACGGTGCTGCAACTCCAATTGTGGCAAGGTATTAGCTCTTTGTCTGTAAAATATGATGATTTCAGCTAAAGCTTTCAGCCGTACCTGCAAACTGAGACGTTCTGCTTCGGTGCTAGCGTAGTTAGCAAGAAGTTCTTGTTGCAGACCGTCACTTCTAAGCTGCACAATGTTTTCAGGATTTGTGGTTTGATTTAAACGCCCGGCATTACCGATAAAACTTTGTTCCATTCGCTGCTGAAGTTGTTTTTTGAGAACCGCTTCTTGTTCCTTAAGGTTAATCACCGTAGGATGGGTATCTGTCAAACGCAGCCCAAGAAGTTCAATTTTTTGTTGGGTATCTTGCAACTGTCCGAGAGCCAAACTAGTTGATGGAGACTCACTCACAAAACCTGCAATTACAGCCTCTTGTGAACTCACACCAAATATTTGCTTAATTGATTCCATCTGTGCAGTTTGAGATGCCAAATCAGTCCTAGTTACAGCGACTTGTCTTTCTAAATCAGTAAGAATTGAAACAGTCGATGATGCTTCTGCTTTCAGGTCTAAAACTCTATTCTGCTGTTTAAAAATTTGCAACCTTTGTTCAGCCGCTTGTAATGCCTTTTTTCTCAGTGGTAACTGTTGGGCGATAAAGTCCCTGGCTGACCTAGTTTGAGCGCGATTGGCATTAATATCACTTTCTATATAGACCTTCATTAAGGTATTGACAATTGCAGCAGCCTTTCTAGGGTCTGTATCTACATAAGAAAGTTCTAGAAGATCAGTGTTTTCTAAATTTTTTACTTGTAGGTCGTTTAAGAATATCAGAGGGCTGATATTCAGGCGGAGAGCGTTGATAGTCCTTTCAGCTATAGGCCAAGAACGCAGAACTGCAACTTCGGTTCCTAAAGGTCTACCACTTACCGAATTCTCTAACTGTCCTAATTGGTTTCCTACTCCGGTAAGCGAAGAAGTAGAGCTTTTTTTTAAGACTAACTGGCTTGTTGCCTGATAGATTGGTGTTTCTATTAGAGTCTTAACTATAGCTAATGTCAAAAGTAGCCCAAAAACTATAGATGCAGGCAACCACCGACGCTTCAGAATCGCCCAATAGTGCAGATGTTCTTCCATGTCTTTTGTTAGTTACTAGGTTGAATAGTGTTTTGCTTTATTCAATACATGACTATTTGACTGTAAAGTTCGTAGTGAAAACTTTAGTACTAAGCATGAGAACTGAGAAGATGTCTCATAAAGTATACGTGAAGTATAAATTTCTCATTCTGAGCGTAACGGAGTGGAACATAGTGTCTCTAACAAGAGAAAATAAGAATCGCTCCGTATTTTACGAGAAGCAGGAGACAGAATAACATTTTTAGCTTCTCAGCCATTAAGTTTTCACTACGAAATCTTTACTAGTTGAGATTGAAATTAGGACAATCCTATACGAAAAATAAATAAAAAAACCTAGTAAGAATACTAGTGTTTTCCAGAATAAATTTGCTGGTGAATGATTTTATAGTCGAAATTACTTACGTACTTACATATGTAAATTTTAGAAAATTAATAACTTGACGTTTAGATGTTAATGTAACTTTTGATGATGATCCCAATGTAGCCACAGCCACAGGGTCTTTTGATTATGTCCAGGCTGGTAATTTATATAGTAATATCAATATTGTTTATACAGGGTCTCCATTTACTCCATTTAATGTCACATTTAATCAGACTAATTTCTTTTCAGGGAATGCGAATGCATTAAGTCTACGTTTCTCCACTGGTACTACTACTGTTACTACTCAAAGATTGGATTTTAATTTTACTCAAGGGCTTGGAGGTAGTTTTTCCGACGTTACGGGTAACTATATTTATAGTAGAGTTGGGGCTAGTAATACGAATTATACTGCTCCTATTTTAGGAGGCAGCCAAGTGTCGCTCGCAACCGTTCCCTTCAACATCCCAGGAGGCGCCACAATTCCCGCAGTCGGCGGACTACTAGCTTTGGGCTTAATGAGAAAAGCCAGAAAGAGCCTAGCATCAAATACCCGCATCTCTAAGCCTATAAGCGAAGTGGTTAGCTAATACATTGTGGCGGAAGTTTGCCTACCTTTAACAAGTTGCTTAAGCCCATTGTCTGGTTACTTGAGATAAGCTAATAGGCATTTAAATTGCAACATAGCCACTACTTTCCCTGTTTTTTATTTGGCGTTGCCATTTAATGACTAACTCGCTCTGATTAAATAGCTTATCTAGTAAAGATTTCAACTCATCCATAGCAATCCTAAATGAGTTATTAACAAAAAGATCCCCTACTTCTTATACCCCTATCAACGTTAGCGAGACAGTTAGCTAACAGTTTCTAGATTGAGACTATTGCTAACTCCCCCCGCCTGATATAGCAATCCTAAATCATTCGTGAAAAATTAGATCCCCGACTTCTTCGAGAAGTCGGGGATCTGGACATCGCGCATTTTCACAACTCATTTAAGATTGTTATACACGGACATGGCAACCGAGAGATTGACTTGTCACTGGATTTTTGTGAATTACCTTAATTTTTACTTTGTTTATAAAATACGACTATTTTAGAACTTACGCATTGACAAAAAATACCAAATATGGATATTGTTAAAACCCACATCTTTCGTAGGGGTTTAGCATTGCTCATACGTGTCAACTTAACGTGAAAGCTTACTCTGATAAGAAGAGTGAAAATTTTTCCATGTACCGCCTAGCTTTTCGATCCCCCCTAACCCCCCTTAAAAAAGGGGGAACTAGAATCTCGTGCCCCCTTTTTAAGGGGGTTGGGGGATCTAAAACGACGATAAATTCTAGTGTTTGAGCTTAAGTTGACACCAATGAGCATTGCTAAACCCCTACAGCTTGGTCTATTTACGATCATAAAGATAATTAATAAAAGCCTGAAACAGCCTATTTTCCTTAATGCACATCACGATTAATTTGTATAGTGCGTAAGTCCTATATTTAATGGTTTTAGCTAGACTATAACAATTTTTTTATAAAAATTATGATAATGCTTATCAATACCTCTAAGAGTGAAAATAACCGATGAAACCTGGGAGATATTGCGAATACTACTGAATACTAAATTTGTGTCTTGGTAAATGCTGGCTTATAAATTCCAACTTAAGTGCTATTACTGAGGTTTTTTAATTATTTATTAAGAACAATATACGAGTTAATACTGTTTGCTTAAAAGCGAGACTTTTTATAATCTAAATTCAATGAAAACACAAAAACCAGAAAAACTTTCTAAAAAGCCCATAGAAATAACAGAAGCTGTGGAAAAACGCTCATTTGCTTTGTTACGTTTTCTTGGCTATACCCTGCTCATATTTTCTCTAATTGATTACGTTAGTATTTTCATTCCTCTGCATTTGACAAATCCCCTCTGGGAATTTCAAGCGATCGCACAAATGGTAGATCATGTGTGGTCTCCCTTACTAGGATTGACATTCATATTTTTATACAACCAAACCAGTATTATTCAAACAAAACAGGTTTCAATTCTCAAATTTTTATCTTGGTTTGCCTTAGCGATCGGTATCTTCTATCTTCTACTACTACCTTTAGGGATTAACAATAGCCTTACACTTTATAAAAATATTAATAATCAATTTGCAAATCAGCAAGCACAACAACAAGAGCAACTGCAAAAAGTAACTGAAAAATTGAATGGAATTAAATCTCCCCAAGAATTAAATAATCTAGCCAATAGTTTAAATCTTCAAAATGAAGCAGGTTCTAATCAATCTCCTAAAGACTTGAAGAATAGAATATCTCAGCAAATTCAAACCGTTGCTCAAAATACCTCAGCCGCCGCTAAAGCAGCCAATCGCCAACAGATTAAAAATCTAGTTAAAGATGCTGTAAGAATCAATTTAGGAACCATAATATCGGGTATTTGCTTCATTACTATTTGGAATCTGACTGTTTGGATACGCATCATTGAAAAAAAATATTAGTTGAAAGATTTAGTAATCTATCAAGTTTAAATTGATGAGTAAGCACTAAAATTCTCACTAACAAAGTTAGACAAGCTCAAGAATTGTGAATTAATAATGTTGATCAATAGCCAGAAACTGAACCAAACCAAACAAGCGTTTTTACTTCGCTTTCAACCCTTACTTCAAACCCAGTCTTTTTATTTGCTTGGTATATTTACTACTCTCGCAGCCTTGCATTTAAATATTGTAAGAAATCATCCTCTAGAGAGTGAAGAAATTACCTTTTATGTTCTTTACTGGGCAGGTATTATCTTTTTGCTATGGCAAAATCGGCAACAAGATAATACTACAACTTGGTTTTCTAGCCTATTGGGTTTAGGGTTGTTATTCATAGTTATATTTAGACCACTACATTTGTGGAACTTAGACTTGTTGTTGTTTCGATTCGGTCCAATTGTTGCTGCTTTGGGGTTAGGATTAATATCTTTTGGCTTTTCAGGAATAAGACATAATTGGCGCTTATTTTTATTGTTGTGCTTGATGCTTTTTCCCTATGGTTTCATCAATGAATTTTTTGCTTTTCGACTCCATTTTAGTGAGTTGACTGCAACTATATCCGCTTTCTCACTACACTATTTTGGCTTGGAAGCTATTGCACAAGATGCTTTTGTAAAACTGCCTACAGGTCAAGTTGAAGTCCTCTATTATTGCACTGGTGGAATAATTATTACATGGCTACTGAAGCTTACTATGTTAATCATAGTAGTCATTCCTACCTTGATTTGGCGGCAAAGGTTAGGACTAATTTCATGTGCTGTTTTTATAGGATTTTTAGTTGGCTGTATTCGTGTAGCATTGTTAGCTGTCGTAGTTAATAACCACGGTCTGTTTGAATATTGGCATAGCTACACAGGAGGAGGTTTATTTATGGCATTAGCAACTATTAGTTATGCAGCTTTATGTAATTGGATACTTCCATTAGAACTGTTATATTCTACAGAAAAATACGACTCTACCACCCCAGTTACGGTAAATAAAAAAAGGATTTTATTTCTTATCGTTACCTGGGTAGCAATTATATTAACTACTATTTATTTAATTGCTACTAAGCGATCGCTAAATACCTCTATTTTGCCAGATTCAATTGCTTTGAATAATTGGCAGCTAGTAAAAGTTAAATCTGGGAATAATCAAAAGCTTAATACTCCAACAGACACTAATGCAGCGATAGTGCGATCGCAAAAAGATTATAGCTATCTCAGAAATGACCAGCATCTGGAGTTACAGATGCGCTATCTCATGAATACTAGAGGCGAATCAAATCCTTTTTTAGAGCAAATAAATACAAATCCAGCTAAAGATAATCAGAAAAATATTAGATATGTAAAAGGAATTGGCTACTATCTGCTGTACAGCGATGCTAAACAAGCTTACCTGACAGCCTGTATTAATCCACGTGGAGGTAGTACCGTTAACTCGGCTCAATTTATGCAAAATCGATATACTTATGACTTGACTTGGAGTCGTATATTACCTTGGATTTTTGGTAAAGAAATTCTCAGGGATAACCGTTGTATCTGGACACAGTTATCTGTTCCGTTAAATGAAGTAGCAGATTCTAAAGTCTACCCAGTTTTAGAATCATTTTGGACTAATAATTACGCTACATGGCAATCTTTGTTTCTCAATGTAAATTAAAAAGTTGGTAAAAACTCAGGAATCAGATTTCTTATTTTCACATAATCTTAAATTTGGTGATATTTGAGGGCTAATGCTTGAGTTTTAAAAATTAGTAAGCTAAGTAATACGGTTCGGATAAGACTTGATCCCCCCAACCCCCTTAAAAAGGGGGGGCTAAGAATAGCTCTATTTCCCCCTTTTTAAGGGGAGCCAGCGCGGTCTTGAGGGTTTCCCCCATGAGTGACTGGCGTGGACTAAGGGGGATCTTTAAGGACTATGCACCTTAACCGAACCGTATTGGTAAGCTAAGTAGGTGTACAAAAATATTTATCTTATAAATTTATGTGTATTTTCTAATATCTAAATTATAGTTATTTTCTAAAGTTGCGTATATTTTCTGATGTCTAACTATGGTCATTTTCTAAAGTTGCGTATATTTTCTGATATCTAATTGATGTATTTTTAAATATAAATGAAGTTGCTATAGGACTACGATTTGATTTTTTAGATCAACGTGAAGGAGCCACTACGTTGATGAGTCAGATCCGAATTTTTAATGGGTGTAAGCCACCGTTTAAAGTTATCTCTCAATAAAAAGTAATTAATTTTAAACACAGCAAAAACTATTTAATTTAGATGTTGAAAACACTAAATCATCGCATCATTCATTTGTCTAAATATTATCCTCCAGACAGAGGGGGTATTGAAACACACGTTCAAACTCTAGCTCGAACTCAAGCTGCTTTGGGTGCAGAAGTCCACGTAGTTTGTGTAAATGCTTTTGATAAATACGGACGTTTATCTACTAGAACTAAGACCGTTAATGAGGTAGATTGTGATGTAAAAGTTACACGTCTCGGTCGCTTTTTGTCATTTGCACGATTTGATTTCTGCCCTGAAATTTTTAGCACTCTCTGCCAATTGGTTGATAAACCAAATACCTTAGTTCATCTTCATACTCCTAATCCCACAATGCTTATAGCTTTAAGTATGCTACCGAGGCGTTTACCTTTGGTAATTACGCATCATAGCGATGTTATTAAGCAAAAAATTTTAAAGTATGGATTACGTCCTTTTGAGTATTTAGTTTACAGTCAAACCTCAAGAGTTTTAACCACTAGCTATCAGTATATTCAAGGTTCAAAATTCTTACATTCTTATCGTGATAAATTAAGTATTCTTCCACTAGGGATAGACTTTTCAACTTACATTAAACCTAATCCAATAGCAGTTGATTTCAGCAATTCTTTAAAAGAAAAATATGGAGAAATAATTTGGCTAGTAGTTGGTAGACTTGTTTATTACAAAGCACTGCATATAGCAATTGAAGCTTTAACTTTGGTATCAGGAACACTGATTATAGTTGGCGTTGGGCCTCTGGAACAAAAATTGAAAACTCTAGCAAAAAAGCTAGGAGTAGATAACCGTATTGTCTGGTTAGGTCATATAAGTGAGCATGAGCTTGTAGGTGCTTATCATGCTGCGACAGCTCTTTGGTTTCCTTCTAATGTACGTAGTGAGGGCTTTGGTCTAGTTCAGGTTGAAGCTATGGCAAGTGGTTGTCCTGTAATTAATGCCAATATTCCTTGTAGTGGCGTTCCTTGGGTTAGCCGACATGAACAAGAAGGACTGACTATACCGATTAATGATTCGGTTGCTTTAGCTCAAGCAGCAAAACGTCTGCTTTATGAACCTGCTTTGCATCATCGGCTGGCAACGGCAAGCCGCAAACGATCTGAGTATTTTAATCACATAACTATGGCTAAACAAAGTTTTGAATTCTATAAAAAAGTTTTGAGTCAAGAGTGGAATTATACGGGTATACCAAAACCAGTCAATATACTATGAAAATTTTGCATATTTATGCAGGAAACTTATTTGGCGGCATAGAAACACTATTAGTAACTCTGGAAAAAGAGCGAAATTTGTGTATGCAGATGCAGCCTCATTTCGCTTTATGCTTTGAGGGTCGATTAGCAAATGAATTGCGAAGCTTGGATGCAAATGTTCATCTACTTGGTAATGTGCGGATTAGTCGTCCTTGGACGATATGGAAAGCGAGAGTGCAACTCCAGCAATTATTGAAGCGAGAACAATTTGATGTTGTGATTTGTCATTCTTGCTGGCCGCAAGCGATTTTTGGGCCAGTTATCAGGTCTAACCATTTACCACTTATCTTTTGGTGTCATGATGTGCCGAATGGTAAGCATCCTTTAGAGCGCTGGGCTAAAAGGGTTCTACCAGACTTGGTAATTGCTAATAGTCTTTATACCCAGGCTGCTGTGCCAAAACTCTATCCTAAAGTTAATAGCTCCGCTCTTTATTATCCAGTAGCCTGTGCTGATATTAGTAATGATTCTTCGATTCGCCACGCTGTGAGAGCCGAACTCAATACGCCAGATGATGCAATAGTGATTATTCAACCATCTCGTTTAGAGAGGTGGAAGGGGCAAAGTATGTTACTCTCCGCCTTAGCACAATTGCGCGACT
>JBBSCU010000140.1:0-14369 GCA_038249935.1 Chroococcales cyanobacterium | reverse complement strand
CGTTGTTTTGACGATCAACGGAAAAGCCGAACTTGTTGTACAAGATGCCCAGGCGTACCAAGCGCTTCTTGACCGTGTTGACTACCTGGAAACAATTAAAGCAGTAGAGCAGGGGTTACAGGACGTAAAAGACGGTAAAACCGTTGTTTTAGAGGATTTTATAGCTGATATGCGAAAAAAACATGGCATTCACGGTTAAGCTTTCCGCCCTTGCCACTGAGCATATTGAGGATGCGTATTCGTGGATACTTTGAAAGATGAGGATTTAGAGGATTTTTTGAAAAATGACGAGCTGTAAAAAGTCTTGTCTTGGGCTGGTTTTTATTATTTGCGGAATGTGGGACTCATTACTCATTCTACTCATTACTCAGCACTCTTAAGCTTAGTCGCTTCGTAAAGCGGTAATTGGATCTAATTTGGATGCGTTTCGTGCTGGAATTACCCCAGCAAGTAAGCCAACGGTTAACGAGAGTCCAAACCCAGCAATAATCGACAAGAAAGAAATAATAAACGGAAACTTAAAAATGCTTGCAGAGACAAAAGCTATTAAAATGCCAGTCCCTACACCAATACCTCCACCGACAATGGAAATCACGATCGCTTCGGCTAAAAATTGATTAAGTATTGCAGAATTCGTGGCTCCTACGGCTTTGCGAATCCCGATCTCTCGCGTCCGTTCGACAACGGAAACCAGCATAATATTGGCAATACCAATTCCACCAACTACTAAGGAAATTCCAGCGATCGCTACTACCATGACTGTAAATAAACCCACAACATTAGTAAAGGTACTAACAATATCAGCTTGGTTAGTCAGCCGAAAATCATCGGCTTGCGGCGGATAAATGTTATGACGCAGCCGTAAAAGATTGGTGACTTGAAATTGAGCCGCTTCTAACTGCTCTGGATTGGCACCTTTGACTAAAATTCCACTTACAGAAACACCTACTAAGGCATTGTTACCAACAAGTCTGGCTGACATAGTAGTTAGAGGGATGAAAATCTGGTCATCTCGGTCCATCGGGCCTTGAGCGCCTTTAGGTTCCATCACCCCAATCACTTCATAAGCCTCTCGCTGAATGCGAATTCTCTCGCCAATGACATTAGCACCCCGTGCAAAGAGTGTGCTTTTGACTGTGGGGCCAATAATAGCAACCTGTGCAGTACTATCTAATTCTTCCTGAGTAAAATATCTCCCTTGCTGGGGGTGGGTATTTCTGACTTCTGGGTAATTCAAATCTGTGCCATAAATAGTTGTTGAGGTGTTCTGTCCTGCATATACAACCTGTGCATTCCTTTGTAGGTAAGCAGAAACCATCTGAGCAGATGGCGCTTGTGTAGCGATCGCCTTTGCATCTTCCCAAGTCAAAGTGCTACTAGAACCTACTCCTTGACGGACATTCCCACTTCTTGCTGCACCCGCCAAAATTTGGATGACATCTGTACCTAATGCTTGTATTTCTTGCTCAACATTTTTTTGCACTCCCTGACCAACAGAAGTAATGGCAATGACTGAGGAAATCCCAATAATCACACCCAGCATAGTTAGTCCTGTGCGTAATTTATTATTCCACAGTGTTTCTACTGCCATTGACAAAATTTCCAGTAATGGCACTGTGCGGGTATTCTTAACTTTGTAAAAGCCCTTAAACATAAGGTTGTATTTATTAAAACTAACTTTAAGGACGACCACCGCCTGAACGACCTCCGCCTCCACCTCCGTCTAGACCAGGAAAAACCCCTCCTCGTGGCGTTGATTGCGGACGTGACCCTGGTGGGAAACTGAGCAATACTCTCTCGTTTCCTGTCAATCCAGACTTAACTTCTGTAAAGTTATTCATGGTGACACCAGTTTCGATGGGAGTAAATACAGGTTTGTCATCTGCTCCAGCCACAAATACACCTGTAGTATTTTCTCGACGCACAACTGAGGCTGTCGGCACCACTAGAGTATTTTCCACTTCACCAACTTGAAAATCTGCTTCTACATTCATCCCAGACCGCAGTAGCCTTTGAGGGTCTAAAAGTGATATTCTCACCTCAAAACTGGTAACATTTTGTGTCACTACAGATTGGGCAGCGATTTGACGCACTTTCCCTTCAAAGGTTTTTTCTGAGTAGGCATCTGCCCTAATGGCCACTTTTTGACCAAGGCTGATTTTGGAAATATTTGTTTCGGCGACATTTGTTACAACTTCATTTGTTGAAGCCAAAGCCAAGATTGAAGAAGAGGTGGCAGAAGATACATCACTACCAGCAGTTGTGGGAGTTACAAAAGCACCTGGATCGGCGTACTTCTTCGTCATCAGACCCTCAAAAGGGGCGCGAATTATCGTGTCGTTGATTTGGGCTTGGATGTTTTGCAGTGAGCCACGAGCCGAAGTTACCTGGGCAGTAGCTACGTCAATATCTTCTCGGCGTGTTCCTGCTTTTAAGAGTGCCAGAGCTTGCTGTCTCTGCTTCACCACAGCTCGTGCTTGCTCGATATCTTCTGGACGTGACCCGGCTTTTTGGAGAGCCAGTGCTTGCTGTGCTTCATTTACACTGGCTTGGGCGCTGTCGCGATCGGCACGGATTTGGTTTACAGTCTGAAGGGAAATAGCTCCTGCCTTGTAAAGTTGCTGATTCCGACGAAAATCATCTTCTGCTCTGCGAAGGGCGGCTTGAGCGCTTTGTAATCGGGCCTGTGCTTGGGCAATATCTTGAGAGCGATTACCTGCGATCGCCTTTTGCAAATTCGCCTGGGCTTCGTCTAATACTCCCTGTGCTTGAGCAATATCTTGAGGGCGATTACCTGCGATCGCTTTTTGCAAATTCGCCTGGGCTTGTGCCAATTGTCCTTGAGCAGAAGTGAGTTGCCCCCGCAGGTTGGAATCATCCATGTAAGCTACAATCTGTCCTTGTTTGACGATATCTCCTTCTTTCACCAATAAGCTTTTCAAAATCCCGGAATTTTTCGGGCTGAGGTTGATTGACCGCTCAGGCTTCACCGTTCCGTTCGCTGAAACTGTGATTGTTAGACTCTGCCTTTCTACAGGCTTTGTCAGAATTCGTCCTCTCGCTTCTTGGCGAGAAACAATGCCTACTTGGTAATAAACTGTATAGCCAATTCCACCCAAAAGTCCAAGAGCAATTAGCCAAGAGAGCCAATTACGTCTGCTCTTTTTTTGCTTTACCTCTGGAACTAAAACTGATGAATCTACTGATTTTGATGTATCAATTTTCATATCCACTTTGTCTATAAAGAACAGCTACTGAGCTAGTTTTTCACAGCTAAAACTATACCCTGGTAGCCCTACACTGACAATGATTTTGAGTTTTTAGATAGTTGCTTTTGTTTTGGCATCAAGGTGTTTAATATTTACATTATCGTATAAATTCATACATAATAATTATTGATCAAAAAATTCAAACCGATATATGACGAAAGTCATTAATAATTCCAGACTGATTGTATGACCAAAGTCACCAATTTTTCTAGTGGGGATTAGGGATTGGGCATTGGTGATTATTATTCTCCTTGTCCCCAAGATTTAGTAAGATTTTACTGCCGTCAAGAGCGAAGATCGTTTAAGCTAGCTGAAAGATTCTTTGATTAGTGGCTTAGAGGCGGTAGTGTGCCGAAATATGTTCGTTTAATTTCTCTTTTAATACTCTGTAGTTTGTGGAGTATGCCAAAAGCTGCTGACGCGCAGGCATTAATACCCCATACACTGCAACTAGATGCAGCAAAGTTAGAGAAGCAAGGCTTGAGTCTGGCACAAGAGGCGGCTCAACTAGCTCAGTTTCAACAGGTTGATTTAGCTTTGCCACGAGCGCGACTGGCGACTCAACTGGCTCCTAAGAGTGATAAAGTATGGTTGCTGTTAGGTGGATTGCAGTTGCAAACCAAAGAGTTTGACGCTGCGATCGCTAGCCTGAAAAAAGCACAATCTATCAACCCTAAAAATGCTGATGTTCTGTTTGCTTTAGGTTCAGCGAATTTTCGCCAGCAAAAGTACGAGGCATCTGTTGTCAATTACCAAGAGGGTTTGAAGTTAAAACCCAATGACCCAGAAGGGTTGTTTGATTTGGGTAATGCCTACTATTTGCTGGGTAAATTGCCAGATGCGATCGCTCAGTATAACCAAGCTGTCTCCCAAGATAAAAAATTCTGGCCGGCGCTCAACAATATTGGCTTAATCAACTACGAACAGGGCGATATTCCCGGAGCGATTAAGCAATGGCAATCTGCTGTAACCCTTGATAAACAAGCCGCAGAACCTTTATTAGCCTTAGCAGTGGCGCTCTATACTAAAGGCGATAGCCAACAAGGACTGACCTTGGGAGAAGCTGCGCTCCGCATCGATTCGCGCTATGCTAATTTGGATTTCCTCAAAGAAAATCTCTGGGGCGATCGCTTACTGTCTGATACGAAAAAATTCCTAGAATTGCCCCGGATTCAAGCAGTCCCACAGCAACGGGAAAACTCATCATCAAGCCCTAAACAACAGCCTACCCGATAGGGGTGGGGAGTACAGACGCGATTAATCGCGTCTGTACAGGAGTTATGAGTTAAATATTTCAACTCATAACTCCTAACTCCTCACTCATAACTTTATTATCACCACTTGCCTAACAGTACCTTTTCGTAGTACATATATACTAACTAAAGACAGGAAATAGTCGTCCAAAAACATTGGCGGACGAGTATTCCTGAAATAAGTCGTTAATTCTTAGTGTTCGTCTATGGGTAGAAGTGCGATGATTTGGTCAACAAACTGTTGATGGTCAACAACTGGCTTAGAAATGTAGCCATCAGCACCGCTTTGTTTGAGAAAGTTCTCGCGATCGCCTTCCATAGCGTGTGCCGTCACCAAAATAATCGGTAAGTTTGCTGTTTTTGGATCAGATTTTAACATTTGTGTAATTTTGATTCCATCAACAGACTGACCTTGGTAAACACTTCTAGACAGAGAAACATCCATCAAAATCAGGTCGGCTTCTCCAGATTGGGCAATTTTTATGACTTCTTCGACATTTTCAGTGTGTTTCACACCCAAGCCGCCACGCTTGGACAAAATTTTGGAAAAAACACGAGCATTAATTAGATCGTCTTCGACAATTAAAACAGTTTTCATGAGAATTTTAGTTATAGAGGTGAGAAGATTCAAGAATTCAGGAATTCAAAATTAAGAAATGCAATCATGGTAAATATCATTGCTACCAAGTTTATGTAGATTATAGTCGTCTGCATCCTTTTTAATAGTTAATGTACATCTTCGTCATCAAGGATGATACTACTGCTTTTTATTCTGTGACTATCAAGATTTTGTTAGGAATCCAATTTCATCCGTTATGCTGTGGTTGCTGCGGTGTTGAGTTGTATCGGACTTTGTGTAATTAAATTTCAGGGAAAAAACTCATGGCAAAACAGTTAAACCTTCTCTCAAAGGGACAGGTAATTACAACAGCCCTGCACACTGAGATGCAACGGTCTTATCTAGAATATGCCATGAGCGTGATTGTCGGGCGAGCGCTACCAGACGTGCGTGATGGCTTAAAACCAGTGCACCGACGCATTCTATATGCAATGCACGAACTCGGTTTAGTACCAGATAGACCCTATCGGAAGTGTGCCCGTGTAGTGGGTGATGTGTTGGGTAAATACCACCCCCACGGCGACCAATCAGTTTATGATGCCTTAGTCAGGCTGGTGCAGGATTTTTCTAGCCGTTATCCTTTACTAGCAGGACATGGTAACTTTGGCAGCGTCGATAATGACCCTCCAGCAGCGATGCGCTACACAGAAACGCGCCTCGCGCCTATCAGCCATGAGGGAATGCTGACAGAAATTGGTGAAGAAACTGTGGAATTTGTCGGTAACTTCGATAATTCCCAGCAAGAACCGACAGTTCTACCTGCTCAGTTACCATTCCTGTTGCTCAATGGCTGTTCTGGAATTGCCGTGGGGATGGCGACAAATATTCCACCGCACAACTTGGGGGAAATTGTCGATGGCTTAATTGCTTTGATCGACAATCCAGATTTGTCGGATGAAAAATTATTCGAGCTAATTCCAGCGCCAGACTTTCCCACTGGTGGAGAAATAGTTGGTGAGGTGGGAATTCGGGAGGCATATACTACAGGTAAGGGCGGGATTCTGCTGCGGGGAGTTGCCGTCCTAGAGGAAATTCCAGCCGCTAGGGGAAGTAAGCGACGGACGGCAATTATCATCATAGAATTGCCTTATCAAGTGAACAAAGCAGGGTGGATTGAAAAAGTCGCGGACTTAGTGAATCAAGGACGCTTGCAAGGAATTTCTGATCTTCGGGATGAGAGCGATCGCGATGGAATGCGGGTGGTAATTGAACTCAAACGCGATACCAATCCCCAAGAAGTTCTCCAGCATTTATATCACCAAACTGCTTTACAAATTACTTTTGGGGCAATTCTGTTAGCAATAGTCGATGGACAACCCCGCCAATTAAGTTTGCGTCAACTGTTGCAGGAGTTTTTAAGTTTCCGGGAACAGACGCTCAACCGTCGCTACAATTACGAGTTGGAGAAAGCCCAAAGTCGTGTGCATTTGGTGGAAGGTTTGCTCAAAGCGCTGTCGAATTTGGATGAAGTAATTACAATTTTACGGCAAGCTCCCGATGGAAGTACGGCAAAAATAAATCTTTGTAGCCAACTGGATTTGAGTGAGGTACAAGGAGATGCAATTCTGGCTATGCCGTTGCGTCGCCTCACCAGTTTAGAACAGCAGAACTTGCAGCAGGAATTTGAACAGCTAAGTCAACAAATTAACTTGTTAGAGCAATTATTAAGCGATCGCCGCGAATTACTCAAGGCGCTGAAAAAAGACTTGCGATCGTTCAAGCGCAAGTACAACGATCCTCGGCGTACCAAGTTAGCAACCATCAGCAGCGACACAAAGATCCAAGAGGACAAGGGGAGAAGGAGACAAGGAGTAGAGGATGATGAGGAAAATCCCAAATTAGAACAGCCAGCAGAGTCAGCGGTTTTAGAGTTTACCCAACGTGGTTATGTGCGTCGTACCCAGCCATCTGGGAAAAAGTCAAAAGCTGAAAACGGTCTGCATGAAAATGACTTTATTATTCAAAGTGTGTTGACTGACACAGACAAAGAGTTGCTGGTACTGACCAGTGGTGGTAAAGTCTACCCTGTAAATGTGGGAGAAATTCCTCCAACTACTGGGCGTTCTCCACGGGGAAAACCATTAATTACTATGCTCAGTAGTACTGCTCAAGGCGCTCAAGAAGATGTGGTCAGACGCTTTTTGCTGCCGGAAAATCTCGAAACTACCCAGATGGTTCTCCTGACAAAACAGGGACGAATTAAGCGTCTGTCTTTAGGAGAATTTACCAACTTGACTCGGCGCGGAATCACGATTTTGAAGCTCAAAGACGATGATGAATTGTCATTTACCCAGTTCAGTACTACAGGGGAGCATCTGATTTTAGCTAGTTCAGGTGGAAGATTGTTGCGCTTTGCAGTCAATGATGAACAATTACCCGTCATGGGTCGCACAGCGATGGGTTTACAAGCATTTCGGTTATTGAAAAATCAGCAAATGGTTGGCTGTGTCACTGTCGGTAAAGATGACCAACTGCTGCTAGTTACTCAAGAAGGATATGCCAAGCGGATGGCTGCAAGTCAGTTAAGAGCGGCTAATCGCGGCGATTTAGGCACGCAAGCCCTGAAATTTGCCAGCAAAACTGACAACTTAGCCGGTATGGTCATAGCGATGCCTTCGGCGGGCTACGCCAACGCCTCTGGCGAAGTAGCTTTAGTGACGAATAAAGAGCGGGTAGTGCGGATACCTGTGGAAATAGTGCCGATCTTGGGTAAAGATGTCAAAGGCGAAAGCATTCTCCAACTCAACCGCGATGAAAAAATTATCACCGTCGCCGAAGTGCGATCGTAAATCAGAGTGATGTTCAACTTGCGACAAGCCAACTTACAGGACTTAGAGGCGTTGATCAAACTGCGTCTCGAACTCCTGCAGGAGACTGGCAATATTAAAAGTGACTCTGACACAGCAAACTTAACAGAAGCAGCTCGAAAATATCTTGGTGAAAAAATGCCGCTGGGTGAATTTTTAGCTTGGGTAGCTGAAGAGGATAGTCAAATTGTTGCCACTAGCGGCTTGGTATTTTTTCAACGACCCCCTTACAACGGCAATCTCTCAGGCTTAGAAGCCTACGTTATGAATGTGTATACAATTCCGATGTGGCGAGGACAGGGAATTGCTACAGCATTGTTAAAGGAAATTATCAGCTTTGTGAGAGCAACTGAAGTAAAACGCCTCTGGCTTCACGCCACTGAGGATGGTAAACGGATTTACAATAAGCTTGGTTTTGTCTTGACTTCAAAAGAAATGGAAATTGTCTGGTACTGACCTAAATTATCAGTATTTTTTTAATTTAAAATAATAAAATCTATGAAAATAAGGCAATATACATAAAATATTTGGCAAATAATCTCAATAAGATAATATTATTTGTCAGGCTAAAAGTCTGATTAACATTTCTTCTACCTTAGTAAATCTCACTCAAGGCTGATGTTTTAATTTTTATAACTAGCTGTTTCTATTTATGTCAAGCTATGGAAACAAAAGTATAAAAAATGTTGCCTTTATGAAAATATTTGTTATATTGGTTTACATAGAGCAATAAAGCTTCGCAAAACAGTTTGGAGTGCCAATCATGACAAATGCAACCACAACAAAAGTTACTACTCCCGTAATGGAAGATCGCAATGCTTGGCGTTGGGGCTTTACCCCACAAGCAGAAATTTGGAACGGTCGCTTGGCAATGATCGGTTTTTCAGCAGCCATTTTGGTTGAGTTTTTCTCTGGTCAAGGCTTCCTACACTTTTGGGGCATCCTATAAGTTTTAATATCCAAGATGACCTATAAATAAAAAAACCTGGAGTGCTAGTTCACTGCCAGGTTTTTTATTATTTTGTCATTAGTCAGTTGTCATTTGTCCTTTGTTTATTTACTAATGACCAATGACCAATGACCAATGACAATGGCTACCGAATATATTCCTTGAGAACACTATTACGATTTGGGTGGCGTAACTTGCGGAGTGCCTTGGCCTCAATTTGACGAATCCGTTCGCGGGTGACGTTGAAAATCTGTCCGATTTCCTCAAGTGTTTTCATCCGACCATCATCCAAGCCGTAACGCAGTCTGAGTACATCCCGTTCACGGGGACTGAGGCTGTCGAGAACTTTTTCTAGGTCTTCGCGCAGAAGATTTTTGGAAACTTGGTCTTCTGGTGTTTCACCATCGGATTCAATAAAATCGCCTAACCGAGAATCTTCTTCTTTCCCAATAGGCGTTTCTAATGAAATTGGTAACTGGGCAGATTTAGCAATAAACCGCAACTTCTCAATGGTCATTTCCATGCGAGTAGCGATTTCTTCTTCAGTGGGTTTGCGACCCATTTCTTGGGAGAGAAGTTTGGTAGTCTTCTTAATCCGAGAGATGGTTTCGTAAAGGTGAACTGGAAGACGAATAGTGCGGGATTGATCGGCGATCGCGCGGGTAATTGCTTGACGAATCCACCATGTAGCGTATGTAGAAAACTTATAACCTTTTTCGTGGTCAAACTTTTCAGCGGCACGAATCAAACCGAGACTGCCTTCCTGAATTAAGTCTTGGAACGACAAACCACGATTCATGTACTTTTTGGCAATTGAAACCACAAGACGCAGGTTAGATTGCACCATCTTGTCTTTCGCCCTGCGACCAACATGGAGGCGATAACGAAAAGCTGGTAGTGGTAGTTGCACGGCTTCTGCCCATTCACTATCACGAGGATCGCGATCTAACTGTTCTGAAAGTCTTTCCCGCACCCGCTCTAATTCCAGCAAATCAGCTATTTTTCGAGCCAATTCAATTTCTTCGTCTGCCCGCAACAGACGAATTCTACCGATTTCTTGCAAGTAAAGCCGAATCGAATCTTCGGTGTAGTGCTTTTTCTTGCTTTGTGTCCGACGACGCGATTTCGCGGCTTTTCCAGACTTTGCGTCGTCCTCATCAGTCTGAGGCTCTAAAAATTCATCATCGCCTTCATCGACGATCAGCAAGTCCTCTTCTTCGTCTATTAAGAGTTCTTCTAACTCGAGCTCAGGCTGATTCATTATTTCTAGTTCAGGCTGATATATGCTTTCGAGTACGTTGTTAGCCTGGTTCATGCCGCGTTCCTCATGCTCCTTGCAGAATCAATTACCCAAGATGTGTTTACTGCTCTTTTAAACGAGCTAGTTGTCAACCGAAAATAAGCGAAGTTGGCAGATTGCCAGGAATATTTTCGGACGTTTTCCACCTCCAGTCGGAGGTTTTTTTACTTTAGTTTAAGCCGTTACTAAAAGTAACTTGATTACCTTAGTAAATGTTATGTGCGCTGCTATCACACACTGCTTTTAACTAACTGATCAAAAAAAAGACTCGCCTTTATTAAAAAATTTGCCATCCCATACAAACGAATTCAGACTGTTGGCAGATTTTCCTACAAAGACTCTTCCGATTGTAGCCTGTTTCACAGAAATTGCACTTTTTTTGTGTATTGATCATGAACTCATTAAGCAAGTGTTAGCCACCTTTATCAAAAAGATATTAAAAACGGTAGTTATACCCGGAAATTTTTCTTCACTTTTCGGAATTGTAGTGGTACTCTTGTGACATTAAAAAGTAAGTACACTTGCTCATGCCCAACTTCATGTATTTTACACAACATTAATTACTTAGAAAAAGTGCATCGTATGTTAAGTCAGACAACAAGTCTTAATCTGCCCATTTTTACATTTCCTTCATAAATTACGCATTCTTTAGATCAAAGCGGCTCTTGACTTTGGGTAAATACAACAAGGCTAGTAGTGTTTTCCTTAAGGCAGTTAACCTTCTGCGTACTAATTACCTTAACTGAGGAGTTGAGGGTGTGGCAGAATCGACCTGATGTAGATCAATTTAGGTTGAACTAATTCAGTCTTATTCACACGTTAGCGCACTGCGGCGATTTCAGCCCTATGAAACTTGACAAACTCTTCTTATTGTACACAATGATATTTTAATCAATTCAAAAACAATTGCCCTGCCATCTGATCAATATTGGTCTATTTAGGGCAAAAGTACATTAGATACATAAGACACAATAGCGATCGCCACGGCACTACATGAAGATATTAACAAGTTTTTAGCCAGATGGTGTGTGTTTCCAGTAACTATCACCTCGAACAAAAAGAAGTCAGAAGATTGTATTATAACTTGCTTACAAAGCTTACTTACGTGTATAAAAGGTTAATCTAATACTTCTAGTTCGGTAAGTTTTTGTCATGTAATAATTAGAAATCCTCAACATACTGATTAACTGCTGTTTGATAGATAATAATTAGTTATGGTTGATGAGCATAACTAATGCGTTTCTAGCTGCTGGGCGAAATTAATCAGCAAGTCAGAGCAACGAGTATTATCTCAACAACATTCCAACAAAATTGGTATTGTTAACACTCGAACATTGATTTTTTTGAAAATCTTGACAATAAGCAAATTAAATGAGTATCTATTAGCTGAGAAATTTAGAATTTTTGTAGTTATGTAGTGCCTTGTACCATATAAGTGTTAAGCTAACCTAATTTTTTTAATTTATTGTTAAGTTAAATAGGGAATTATTAACAATAGTTAAAGACTTTTATAGTCTAATACGGTTCAGTTAAGCCCGAAATCTTTGGTAGAGACGCGAAATTTCGCGTCTCTACAGGTTTAAAATCACTACCAAAAAACCTTAACTGAACTGTATTGTTTTATAGTCTAGTCGCTTATCTAACGACATAGTTTGTAGTATAAAAAGTATCCATAAAAATTTAATACTGATTTTCTATTGGGATGCATTAGGATGCAGAAACTATTAAAAAAGTAATGGGTAATAAGTTTTCACTCATTACCCATTACCTACTTCACAAATTATTAGAGTATTAAATATCTAGATCCGTGAAGTTAAGTTTAGAACCATAAGTTTCGATAAATTCTCGTCTGGGTGCGACCCGATCGCCCATTAAAATTGTAAAAATGCGATCAGCTTCGGCAGCGTCTTCAATTTCGACTTGCTTCATTTTGCGGCTTTCTGGGTTCATAGTGGTGTCCCAGAGTTGTTGCGGCATCATTTCACCCAAACCTTTGAAGCGTTGGATGGTATAGTTGGCGTTAGCAGGAAATTTGGCGATCGCTTGATTTTTTTCGCGATCGCTGTAGCAGTACTCATGATTACGTCCCCGTTCTACTTTAAACAGTGGCGGACAAGCAATATAAATAAAGCCTTGTTCGATCAGCGCTCGCTGATATCGATAGAAGAATGTTAACAACAAAGTTCTGATGTGCGCCCCATCTACGTCAGCGTCAGTCATGATGACTATGCGGTGATAGCGCAGTTGGGTGGAATCGAATTCATCACCTTTGACACCTAAACCAAGTGCTGCAATTAACGATTGAACTTCGTTATTTTTATAGATTTTAGCATCGTCGGTTTTTTCAATGTTGAGAATTTTACCACGTAGAGGTAAGATTGCTTGAGTGCGGCGATCGCGTCCTTGTTTCGCACTTCCGCCGGCTGAGTCCCCTTCCACGATGAATATCTCAGATTCGCTAGGGTCACGAGAACTACAATCTGCCAATTTGCCGGGTAATGGCGAAGATTCTAACACCGATTTGCGCCGAACTAATTCTCGCGCGTGACGTGCTGCTTCTGCGGCTTTGAAAGCTTGGATAGCTTTATCTAAAATTGAGTCTGCTATGGCGGGATGAAAATCTAAGTATTCGGTGAGGACTTCTCCCACCAAAGAATCGACAATTCCCCGAACTTCGGTGTTACCAAGTTTAGTTTTGGTTTGTCCTTCAAATTCTGGATCTGGAACTTTAACGGAAATAACCGCAGTTAGACCTTCGCGGACGTGTTCGCCACTGAGGTTAGGTTCATTCTCTTTAATTTTATTGCGCTTGCGAGCGATCGTATTTAATGTCCGAGTCAGAACCGCCTTTAACCCTTCTAAGTGCGTACCACCATCCACCGTGCGAATATTGTTAGCAAAACCTAGCACATTATCTGTGTAAGCATCAGTACACCACTGCAAAGAAACTTCCACTTGGACGTTGTTGCGTTCCCCCTGCACATAGATAACTTCTTCATGCAGGGGTTGCTTTTCACGATTCATGTAGGCGATATATTCTTTAATGCCACCTTTGTAGTCGTAAGATTCTACCTTGGGTGTATCGCTTTTCAGCAGTTCTAAACGGTGGTCAGTAAAGGTAATTTTGACACCAGCATTCAGATACGCCAACTCTCGTAGACGACCTGATAAAGTGATGTAATCAAACTCAATGCTAACAGTGAATATTTGGGTATCTGGTTTAAAAGTAACTGAAGTTCCGGTTCTAGCTTCTTTGTAAGGTTTGGTTTCCAGTTCAGTAACCGGGATACCCCGTTCATAGCGCTGAATATGAACCTTTTTATCTCGCCAAACTGTAACTTCCACCATGTCAGACAGGGCATTAACAACCGAAATACCAACCCCGTGTAATCCTCCAGAAACTTTGTAACCACCGCCGCCAAACTTACCACCGGCGTGCAGTACCGTCATCACGGTTTCCAAAGCCGATTTACCAGTGCGCGAGTGAGTATCAACGGGAATACCGCGACCGTCATCTGTTACAGTCACAGAACCATCAGCGTTGATATCCACCTCTATATGAGTGCAGTAACCCGCTAACGCCTCATCTATTGAATTGTCCACCACCTCGTAAACTAAATGGTGGAGTCCTCGCGGACCTGTAGTACCGATGTACATTCCTGGTCTTTTGCGGACGGCTTCCAGACCTTCCAGAACTTGAATCTGATCGGCACTGTAACTGCTCGTCATGTAAACTCTCCTGATGCGTGGGGTTGAACTCGCCGAAAGGCAAACAAAAGCAAAAACACTCCAAAATTGTAACACAAAAGCCTTGCTAGCGTCTGTAGGGCATTTTCAAGAGAAGTTTATACAGGGGTTGCAGTCCCATTTGAGGAGCCAGGGGCAGGAGGTAGGGAGCAGGAAGAATAACTATCTCTATAAGTAATGACAAATGACAAATGACAAATGACTAATGACAAATGACAAATGACTAATGACTAATGACTAATGACTAAATTGATTGTAATTTGTGGGGCGACGGCAACAGGTAAATCGGGTTTGGCTTTGGCTTTGGCGATGCGGTTGGTTTCTGTAATTCTCAGTGCTGATTCGCGTCAAGTTTACCGTGAGTTTGATATTGGGACGGCAAAACCAAGTGTAGCTGAACAAAAATTGGTGCTGCACTACTTAAT
>JBBSCU010000139.1:0-14476 GCA_038249935.1 Chroococcales cyanobacterium | reverse complement strand
TAGGTGGGAAAGAAAGTGACACCATCTGAGGTAGGGTAAGATTTAATTCATCGAACTGAATCAAAGCTTTTACATCACTAGTCTCAAGAGTGATGCTCACAAGATTGGTAGTGCAATTCGACACCATTGGGGAATTGAAAATTCTGTTCATTGGACATTGGATGTGATATTTGGTGAGGATGAATGTCGGATTCATTCTCTGCATAGTCCACAGAATTTTCCATTGCTCCGTCGCATTGCTCTCAATGCCTTAGAACGAGAATCTTCTTTCCGCCGCAGTATTCGCCAAAAGTCTCGGCGAGCCGCTATAAATGATCAGTATATGCTTTCCGTCTTGACGGCGGCTTTCTCAAACTCAACTCTCTCCTAGAATCCAACTGTCAATAGGGTTTGAGATGCGCTGGTTTATTAATTTCTAAGTAAGAGGATGCTCGAAAAGTCCAACTCACTTAGGGTGGCGCTGGCGGTGACTATGCTGCTAAATTCAAGTCGGAAATTTGCAAGTTTGCTAATTGAATTGTTGATTTTGAGTTCTTGGCGATCGCCTCTGTAGAAATAGAGAGGGCGATCGCAATTTTCGTAAGTAAAAGTTAATTAACCCCTTGTATTACTAATCTCTAGTCCCATGTCCTGAAGTCTGAGTTTTAGCTTCTGATGGCTCAGGCGCTAATTTCTGATACTTACCTGGATATTTGCGCTGAAAATATTCCTCCATAATTTCTAAAATCATCGGCGCAGCAATGCTACCACCACCGCCGCCAGAATGTTCCGCAAATGCCACAATCACCATTTCCGGCTGCTGGGCGGGGGCATAGGCACCAAACCAAGCGTGATTTTGTTTAACACGACCCTTCCAGGCTTCGGCGGTGCCACTCTTACCAGCAACTGGGGGAACTGTTGGCTGGTTTAAAGCTTTACCTGTACCTTCAGCTACTACTTTCCGCAGTCCATGACGAAGGATACTTATGGTTGTCGGCTTCATATTTAAAGATTGTCGCCAGCTTTTTGCTTCTTCATTGTCTTTAAGCAAATGCGGCTGGACTCGGTAGCCACCATTCGCAGGTACAGCAAACATGATGGCGACTTGTAGGGGTGTAGTTTGTAAAGCACCTTGACCAATTGACATATTGATGCTGTCGCCAACAGTCCAAGGTATCTTCCAAACTTTCTGCTTCCATGCCTCATCTGGTACTAAACCTTTTGTTTCTTCGTTAACAAACTCAAAGCCGGTTTTTGTACCAAATCCATACTTGCGAGTCCATTCGATCAAAATTGGCCCGCCAACTCCCCGACCAATTTGATAAAAGAAGGTATCACTACTCCACTGTAATGCTCCGACAAAACCCAACGGGCCAAATCCGGCGTGGTTCCACTCACCAAATCGGGTGCCGCCAAAGTTTAAGGAACCGTAGGTTTGTAGTACTGTGCTAGGAGAAAATTTACCCGATTCTAGCGCGGCTGTGGTGGTAACAATTTTGAAGGTGCTAGCGGGAGGAAAAGCACTGAGGGCGCGATTGACCAAGGGATGATCTGCACCTTGTACAGTTTCCCAATCTTTTTGAGTAAGTTTCTGCTTCGAGAAAATATTTGGGTCAAAGGTGGGGTGAGATACCATTGCTAAAACGGCACCGTTCTTTGGGTCAAGTGCCACGATCGCCCCATTGCGATCGCCCAAAGCTTTTTCTGCTGTCTTTTGCATATCTAAATCTATGGTCAGGTGCAAATCATTACCAGCTTTCGCCTGTTTCTCACCCAAAACCCGCAGCGGTCTACCTGCACCATCCACTTCTACCCGTTGACCGCCCCATTCGCCCCGCAGAGTTTTCTCATAAGCTTTTTCAACTCCCATCTGACCAATTACATCACCTAATCTGTAGCCTTGCTGCTGCTTTTCTTTTAACTGCTCGGCGGTCAATTCGCGCGTATAGCCAAGTAAATGTGCTAATTGCTTACCGTGGGGGTAGTAGCGAACGGCTTCTGTCGAAATTTCCACATCTGGGAGTTCGCTTTGATACTCCTTCAATGCTGTGATTTGCGCTTCGTTCAAGTCACGAGCGACCCGAATCAGTGAAGAAGAGTTAGCCCCTGCCTCTTCTAGTTTCTTTTCCATCTCTTCTTGAGAAACCTCAATAATTTGAGATAGACGGGCTGCCACAACCGGCCAGGCTGGCTTAGTATGTGACATCGGCCACAAATATACAGAGCGAGGATAGCGAGTACTGGCTAGAAGTTTACCATCACGGTCAAAAATGTTGCCCCGTTCGGGTTGTTTAGGAATCATCCGAATTCGATTTGCCTCGGCTCGTTTTCGGTGGTTCGTTCCTTCAATAATTTGCAAGTATCCCAAACGAACACTGATTCCAGTCATCATCAATAGAGTAAATATGATTAAAAATATCGGCTGGAAACTTTGTCCAACTGTACGTATATTTTTTTTCCCGCCAAGTGGAGATGGTTGCAGTAAAGTCATAAGACAAAGAATAATTCTTATAGCGGTATTTATTATTTGTACACAATTACCTTAAACTCATAGCCACTACTGGGCATAGAAGAATCAGGGCAGTATATTCCTGAACAACTGTTTTTGGCGGATACAATAAACCAAAGTGTTAAACCTAGTCTGCCCAATAGACTACATCAATTGACAAAATAACGTAATATCACGGTATTCTACTAACGATTATGGCTCAAATTGTCACGCAGAATCAGAGGGGGATAACAACTTTTCAGCCACTTGATGTTGAACTGCGTAACGTGTTCAAGTTTTTTAACCAAGAACCAGCAGTACATGGAATAGATTTGGATGTTAGACAGGGAGAATTTTTTAGTATTTTAGGCCCCTCCGGTTGTGGTAAAACAACAACACTGCGTTTAATTGCTGGGTTTGAAATCGCTGACGCTGGCAAGGTGTTGATTCAGGGTCAGTCTATGACTAATGTGCCGCCTTACCGCCGACCGGTCAATACTGTATTTCAAAGTTACGCTTTATTTAATCACCTAAATGTCTGGGATAACATTGCCTTTGGACTGCGGTTAAAAAAAATACCTAAATCGGAAATTGAAGCTAGAGTCCAAGAAGCTTTAAAATTAGTAAAAATGGAAAGTTTGCGATCGCGTTTTCCTGATCAACTTTCTGGTGGTCAACAGCAACGGGTCGCTTTAGCTAGGGCTTTAGTCAACCGTCCCACCGTCGTATTGCTAGATGAACCCTTAGGGGCGTTAGATTTAAAACTGCGTAAGGAAATGCAGGTTGAGTTATCAAATTTACACAAAGACTTAGGAGTTACCTTTGTGATGGTGACACACGACCAAGAGGAAGCATTGTGTTTGAGCGATCGCATTGCCGTGATGAATCAAGGCAAAATTGAGCAAGTTGGCACTCCTAGCCAAATTTATGAACGTCCCCAGACATCTTTTGTTGCTGATTTTATTGGCGATACTAATTTATTCAGTGGTGAAATTGTTGCGGTAAACTCCTCTGAGGTGCAAGTTTCGACGAAAACGGGACTCTCAATTATCATTAGTCGTCTTGAAGATACGCCAACTGAAATATCACAATCAGTGGTGGTAAGTGTACGTCCTGAGAAAATACAGCTTTCGCTTTATCCACCCAATTTGCCGACTAACTGTTTTGAAGGAAGGCTTGTCAACGTTATGTATTTGGGTACACACGTTAATTATGTTGTGGAATTAACAAATGGTATTACCATCAATGTGTTACAACCCAATACTTTTGGCGGTTTCCCAGACCGTGACACACCTATCTACCTTTGGTGGGCAGAAACTGATTGTTTAGCTATCAGTCAATAGTTAAGGGTCTATTTAACAGTTCAATAAGCCGCTCATTCCGCACCCAGAACTATCACTAGCGGTTATTACTGAAATAAATTCGTAAATATAGATAAAAAATATACTAAATGACCCAATCCAGACATTTTAGAAAGTAGATGTTAAATTAATCAGAAAACCCCTATAGGACTCCTATATAATTTTTGAAAAAACTCAGTACACCTCGAAGGTCTTCTTTCCTATTGCCTATTCCCTTCTAAGTCAAGTAAGTTCTCTAAATCCAAGCAGACTACTTCTACTTATAGATATATAGTGCGATGTCTTGATATTTTTGCGAAGATCATAATTAATGTGGCTAAATTAAAATTCAGTGAGTTGCTGATTGTAGCATTTCTGAATTAATCGAGCCTCACACTTTAAAAAAGTTTCCTATGTACTTGAATTCACCCGTTACTCAGTTTGAGAGTTTGTCATTGACCACAGAGCCAAACCCAGAGGAAGCCGAAATAGAGATATCGCCAGTGGAAGTTGCACTTAAAAGTCCCTCATTACCGCCATCGGTAGGTGAAACAGCTATTTATCTTGGTCAGCGTAATAATTCCTTAGCACAACAAAAGTCAGAAGAACTGCAAAAAAACCTTCTGGCACACCGACACGATCGCCAACTGGTAATTCTGCAAGATTTTCCTGACCCTGATGCTCTTTCCTGTGCTTGGACTTACCAATTAATTGCTCAACAATACGATATCAAATGTGAAATCATTTATGCCGGGGCTTTGAGCCATCAAGAGAATATTGCTTTGGTAAGGCTGACCAATTTACCTGTTCAGCGATGGACACTCCAAACCTTAAAAAGCAAAGATTTGTCATCTTATCAAGGTTTTGTATTAATTGATAACCAGGGAACCACTTCGCAGCTACTATCAGCAGTGCAGCACGCTGGAATTCCACTGGTGGCGCTCATCGACCATCACAGTTTACAGGGGGAACTCAACTCAGAATTTGAGGATGTTCGTCCTTATGTCCGAGCCACGGCGACAATTTTTACTCAATACTTACAATCGGGATTATTGGCTCTAGATAGCAGCAGAAATCAACACGTCAAATGCGCTACTGCCTTGATGCATGGCTTGCGATCGGATACAAATCGGCTGATGCAAGCGCAAGAAGAAGACTTTATGGCAGCTGCGTATTTAAGTCGGTTTTATGATGCTCAACTACTGAACGCCATTTTACAGGCGAACCGTTCCAAAAGGGTAATGGATGTGATCGAGCGATCGCTCAAAAACCGCATCGTCCAAAATAACTTTTCCATTGCTGGTGTTGGTTACTTACGGTATGACGACCGTGATGCCATTCCCCAAGCGGCTGATTTTCTCGTCACCGAAGAAAACGTCCACACTGCTGTAGTTTATGGCATTGTTCACGATGAAGATGAAGAACTGGAAATAGTCATTGGCTCCCTGAGAACCACCAAACTCACCCTTGACCCTGATGAATTCATCAAAGAAGCCTTTGGACAAGATAGCGCCGGGCGGTTTTTTGGCGGTGGAAGGACAAGCGCAGGTGGTTTTGAAATTCCGATGGGCTTCTTATCTGGCAGCAACGAAAATTCTGCCTATGCGAAAATGAAATGGGAAGTATTCGACGCTCAAATTAAGCAAAAGTTACTGAGGTTAGTTAACCCTAGAGATAATCCGATTCAGTCAGAGTAAAGAGAGATGAGGGAGAGCGGGAGAACTCCTAACTTATGCAGAAGTCAAAGTGTTTTGTCAGATAACATCCCTAAATCATTCGTGATAAAGATATTTCCCGACTTTTTAGAAAAGTCGGGAATCTTGGTATTTTTGCAGAAGTTGAATTAATTGATGATGTAGTTCGTGCCTAATGTTAACTAGGTAGGCACAAATAAAGTTAACTCGCGCCTACTTATTTATTTGCGAAGGAGGAGCGCCATCAGGGTTAGTGCGTCTCAAAAGCTATTGACAAGAGGACTTGCCTGATCAGCAATTAGGTGGGAAAGAAAGGCGTAAGTCCTATAAAAGACGATTTTTGATATATCGCTGGTTGTTTTTGTATTGCACATTAGACTTCTAAAAAAAATCCGAATAAGCGAAAAAGCAACCACAGATAAATACCAATGAATTATCTGTGTGCATCTGTGGTTTAATCTCTAAAGCATTGACTCTTGAAATATACCTTTTGTGCATTACAGCTTTTTTTATGGCAATAGGAAAAAGCACCGTCTGCAACATTAATTAAGATTAAATTACCTCACTTTCTGCTTACCTTCAGGTGGTTGTTAATTAGTATCCCTTATTGCTAAAACTTTAGGTAGTTCAGGTTTCAGCAACCCATTCAGCAGAGATGCGGGACGTTGAGTGTAAGGCCAAGCAAAAGCATGACGGAAAGCTGCATCTTGACAAGCTTGCAACTGCTCAAAGCTAATAATGTTGTAAGTCAAAAGATTCTCATACTCAAATGGCAAACGCACATTATGCAATCCAGCATTATCAGTACAAATAGCGATATCGACCCCAGCATCAAAACAACGGTCAAAAACTACTTTGAGTTGACGTATATCCTGTAAAGTACCAGTTTTCAGGTAAGTTGTGGGGCAAACCTCTAAACATTGTCCGCGTCTAGCCACATCTGGGAGTAACTCTGGATACAGTAGAGGAATCTGGATGCCGTGACCGATTCGCATGAGATAAGGTAACAGTTGGGGGTAACAACCAGCAGTGGTTTCATATAGATGTCCGGTGGTATTAACGCCCAGCGATCGCGCATAATCATATAGGTTAATCCATTCTTCGAGGCGATCGGCATAATAGCTATCACCTCCCGCCACATCGACTGCACAGACATACTGCTTATTTTGCGCCGCCAAATCAATAATCGCCTTGTTCACCTCTAATGGTAGGCGCGTGTGCATACAGAGAATTTGGCTAGTAACAATCGGATATTCTGGCTGGTGGCTGGCAAGTCCTACTACTTGCACAATTTCTGCCATCTTGTGAATTCTCTCTGATTGACTCAAATGCTCAGGTGTCCGTAAATAGGGAGTGTAGCGCAGTTCCAGATAAGCCAAATTTTCAAAAATATAAGCACCCCGCACCAAACGATAGATAAAGTAAGGCAAAGTCTCCACAGTTTGCACACTTTCTACCAAGGTGTGTAATTCTAGATACTCATCCAGGGTGTTACGTGGACGAGTATAAAAATCTTCAAATTCTGAATAGTCAGCAAAGCGGGAAATCAACTCCGAAGAGTGTCGCTCGAAATATCGCCATAAAACTCGTGGTACGACCGAACCGCCCAGGTGTCTATGTAATTCAGCATATAAAGTCATAGTGGTATTTTTAGGTAAAAATTTCACTAATTGTAACAAACTCAAAAAAATTTAGAGCAAAGCTTCCAACCCAGGCGCTGTGCGAAGGTCGCAACTATATCCTTAATTTTCTTAAAATCCAGCATTCAATAGAGTTTTGACTATAAATAAACTTGACATTATCAAGATTAAATTGATAATGCTATTTTTCTTGATTTTTGTGTTATGGTAAACGAATATTGTAATTGTTTAGCAAGTAAAATATAGCAATATATTTCTCTTTTTAGCTAAACAAATTCTTGGGCGAGGTTGGTATTAAGTGAAAATTCAAGCGTTGGATGTCAAGGCTGGCGATCGCATTATTGCTTACTGCAACAACAAAATGCAAACCTGCAAGGTGAAACGCATTTTAGATCCCGGTCAAGCTAATATCACACTATCAGTATTCACATCTGAGAATTATCGCGGTTGCTCAGTTTCGTCTGTAGTCCGTTTCCAGAGCAACGCCTTGGTTGATTTGGTAAGTTAAAAATCAAGTAAATATTCTATCTCGAAAATATTTCTAGCTATTGTCCGGCCTCAAGCTGGACATTATTCTTATTATAAGGTGCGATGCCTACGGCGGGCTACGCCTACGCACATACAAATCCGCTAATTGTGGCTAGATGATTTCCCTGCAAAAGTCCGTAACGCTACACCAGTAGAGGTGACAACGATTTTTGAACCCAAAACTAATGCTATGCTCATCCGCCACCAAGAAATGCAAAATTTCAGAGAAAATGAGGCGATGAGAGCTATTGCACATAGCATGGATTTACTAATACCTGGTTTGTATATATGGCTACTTAATTTTAGTTTTCGCATTGGTGGCAGCGTACCAGACGATATTCCCTATAAATATCCCGGTAAAATTCACAGTTACACTGGAATTGCGTTAGTATTACCAGGATATAAAGTTTTTACGACTTACCAGGGTAGCTCTGACCCTAAATAGACATCAAATACAGGGACTAACAGCTTTTAATTGTACGGTTCTCGATTCAAATACTTTTGAAACCTTAATTATTCAGGCAGGGTATTCAATCTCAGGTAGCGCACCTGCACAATCTAATAGAATAAAAGTATGGTGGATTCATAACGAATACCCAAGAGTCGAGTCTGTATATAGTCCAGACAAGAGAATAGCGATAACGGCGTATCATATTAACTGATATTTTTATTTCTATTAACCATTTTCCAACGTGGGCAGAAAGTTTTGGTTGATAGGATTTTTGTAGTCTGTGATACTTTTCCTCCCAAAACTAATTAGCCATCTCCCATAACCGATTCCAGTTCTTGAGACAGTAAATGCGTGTCTCTGGATGTTGAGGTAGGCAAGTATACTGTAAATTGAGTACCTCTGCCTACCTGACTATAAACATTGACAAAACCACCGTGATTCTTAATGATGCTCAACGCTGTGGAAAGTCCTAAACCTGTACCTTTGCCTACCTCTTTGGTGGTGAAAAATGGTTCAAAAATCCGTTCTTGGACTTCTGGCGACATACCCATACCAGTATCCGTCACGACGATCGCAACATAAGAACCTACTTTAGTATTAATATTTATCTGGGTAGAATGTTCACCAATCACCACATTTTGGATCTCAATTCTCAAAATACCACCATTAGGCATAGCATCGCGGGCGTTGATTACTAAATTTATCAGCACCTGATGCAATTGAGTTGTGTTTCCACGGATATGCCACAGATTTTTGGGGATATCCGTTTGGCAGATAATGGATTTGGGGAATGTTTGAGCGATAATTTGCTCAACTTCTGTCATTAGAGGCTGAATTTGGATAATAGTTCGCTTGCCTTCAATGCCGCGTGCAAAAAACAACACTTGCTTGAGCAAATTAGCACCATGTTTGACGTTATTTTCTAAAGTTTGCAGTATTTGGTGACTCTGTTGGTCAGGCAATTTCTTCTGCAACAGTTGAACTGACATTAAAATTGGGGATAGTATATTATTGAGGTCATGGACGATACCGCTAGCTAAAGTACCGATACTCTCCAAACGTTGCGATCGCAGAAGTTGAGCTTCCAGTTGTTTTTGCTGCGTAATTTCGGTATTCACACTCAAAATAGATTTGGGTTGTCCATTATCATCTCGTACCAATGTCCACCGACTTTCAACGATGATTTCTTTACCTTCCCTAGTCAGTTGATGCAACTCACCCCGCCACTCACCCGTATTAATCATACTTAAGTAAGCATCTTCTAACTGTGGTGAAGTGTCTTTATACAAAAGTTCCCAAACATTCTTACCGACAACTTCCTCAACCTTCCAACCGTACAAACTCTCGGCACTTTTATTCCAAAACAAGATTTGGTTGTGGATATTTTGCACAAAAATCGCGTCAGTTGCTACATCCAGCAGTAACCCTTGTTCACGGATTTTCTGTTCTACCTGCTTTTTCTGGGTAATATCTCGCATCAGTGCCAAATGGATGAACGTGCCATCAGATTCGTTAAGTAGTGGTACGGCAAAGGTTTCCACGTAGCGGCGGGTACCTTTAAAGCTGACAATTTCAAACTCTAGAGTCCCCTTATTACCTTTGCAGACACTTTCATGTAAGTCGGCAAATGCTGCTCGATACTCTGGCACAATGACGGCATTAATTGGCTTACCAATCAGTACATCCGCACTTTCCACTTCCATTATTGCCAATCCATAGGCATTAATTTCTAGAAAAGTGCCATCCCTAGCAATTAACTTGATGCATTCTGGTTCTGCATCTATCATTGCTCGTAGACGATTTTCGTTTTGACGTAACATTGCTGGTTGTGAATCAACTTAATATTGTTGCTATATGAGACTACAGCATTAGTAAATACAACTACCAATGCTAGGATAAATATTGCTTTCAGCTTTTGAACTCTAGACCATTTTTTGCTCATGCGATCGCCTTTTCTTTCGCAGATGTCCTCCATTAGTTCAGATTAAACATTAAAAACAAATACTGAGAATATTTTAAAGATTTTAATAACACGGATAACAAAATACAATCTGTTAGAGTTGTAAATATCTGGATTTTTGGGATAATTATTTATACATAATAGTCAGAAATAAATCCGCTAATTTTTAATATAAATTCATTTTTAGCAGTAGTTCGGATCAAATAATCTAACTAATTTGGGACAAACCATATAGTCAGTTTGGCATTGGATCTTCCAGTTTCCTCTCCTGTTGGTGGGATTATAACCTACATTCCGCACTTCAATTATTAGTACAAATAAACTATAAATTGCCACATTTTTTAACCTGTAACCTTTTCAGGGCATTTTGTCTCCTCGCAAGATTGACCTCAGTGCTTACTAAAAAAGGTGACACGATTGATAATAAAGGTAGGCATTATCTTCACAAAATTTATGTTCTTAACTTGGTTAGATAGCAACTCTTGGTTACTAGAAATCGGTGAAAAGCGGATACTAATTGACCCTTGGCTAGTTGGTTCGTTAATTTTTAGCAATTTGGATTGGTTATTTAAAGGCTCGCGATCGCAAGATCACCTAATACCAGATAATATTGATCTGATCCTGCTGTCTCAGGGTTTAGAGGATCATACTCACCCACCAACGCTTAAATTACTTGATCACAGCATCAAGGTTGTAGCTTCTCCCAATGCAGCCAAAGTAGTACGGCAGTTAGGTTACACCCAAGTAACAACTCTGGCTCATGGTGAAAATTTCACTTTAAATAATCAAGTTGAAATCAAAGCTTTTCCCGGTTCCCCCATTGGCCCGACTCTGGTAGAAAATAGTTATCTCCTGAAAGAATTGGAGAGTGGTTTAACTTTATACTACGAGCCTCACGGGTATCATTCACCGCAACTTAAGCAGGTTGCACCAGTTGATGTGGTGATTACACCATTTCTTGACTTAACGCTGCCTTTGCTTGGGTCGATTATTCAAGGACAAAATAGCGCTTTAGAAGTGGTAAAGTTGTTACAGCCTCAAATAATATTACCTACAGCAGCAGGTGGGGATGTGGTCTTTGAGGGATTGCTGATGAAATTCATTCAGACTAAAGGAAGTGCTGAGGAATTTCGTTCGTTGCTACAGAAGAATAATCTTTCGACGCGGATACTTGAGCCGAAGCCAGGCGATCGCTTTGAATTAACATTAGAAAAACGAGCATTAGCAATCTAAACCTAATCCATTTTGAAACCTAGAGCATACCACCAGGGAGCAAGACGCAAATATGCTAACCCTGGATTTACCCAATTCCGGTTAAGTAGGATATTGGGTAAAAAAATCTAAAAATCAACCGAAAATACCCGGAGGGGGCATTGCATCTTAATATTGGGAAAAGGTTTAATGAAAGTTTGACCCTTTAATTTAGAAGGCTTGAGTGTAATGAAGACCCTTCCGATATTGCTACTTATACTTAGCTTCATGGTGGTATCTTGCAGTCCCCCTCAGGATAAAACTGTGTCTTCCAACCCGGAAGTAACCAGCACTCCAGTTCAAGCAGGAGAGCAAAAGACACAAAATAAGCTTTTAGTTGTCACCACAGTTGCTCCTTTAACCAATATCGTAAGTAACATTGCGGGCGATCGCTTAGAGGTTAAGGGGATTATTCCAGAGGGAACCGATTCCCATACCTTTGAACCTCGTCCCAGCGACGCTGATTTGCTATCCAAAGCTAATCTAATCATTACCAACGGATTGAATTTAGAATCCCCCACAGAAAAACTAGCAAACGCCTCAAAACCCAAAGAAACTAAAATCTTTGAACTAGGTAATAAAACCATTACCCAAGACCAGTGGCTGTTCGACTTCAGCTTTCCTAAAGAAAAGGGTGATCCCAATCCTCATCTGTGGGTAAACCCCAAGTATGCTGAGGCTTACGCCAAACTAGCCGCCCAAGAGTTAACCACCTTAGATCCGGCTGGCAAAGACTACTACGCTACCAATCTCAAAAATTACTTACAACGTCTGGATGCCCTAGACAAAGCAACACGAGAAATCGTCGCCAGTATTCCCGCCAAAAACCGTAAACTTTTGACCTACCACGATTCTTGGGCGTATTGGGCTAGAGAGTATGGTTTTGAAGTAATTGGGGCGATTCAACCTTCAGATTTCAAAGAACCATCCGCTAAAGATGTATCAAAGCTAATTGATCAAATTCGTCAAACAGGCGTTCCAGCAATTTTTGGTTCTGAGGTCTACCCCAGTAAAGTAGAAGAACAAATTGCCCGCGAAGCAAAGGTAAAAATAGCCAACACTGCCGATGATGATTTACCAGGAAACGGTTCAGCCAATGCAATGGAAAACACTAATCCTGAGCATACTTATATTGGCATGATGGCTAACAATATGCGGATTATCGCCTCTAATTTGGGAGGAAATGCTAATTTGGTGAAGAATTTGAACACTGGAAATATTGTTGGTCCAGCAGCAACCAAATAGGATCAATAAAATAAGTAGATGCAACCAATTCTTGAAATTAGAAATTTAACCTGTGGTTATCAAACCCAGGCAGTGTTTGGGGATGTTAATTTGACGCTTTACCCTGGTCAACTGACTGGCTTGGTGGGGCCTTCTGGCAGTGGTAAAAGCACTTTAATCAGAGCGATTTTAGGGCTAGTTCAGCCTTGGGGTGGAGAGATTTGGTTTCGAGGAAAACTTTTAAAGCCAGGAGCAGCACCGCCTTTGGTGGGCTATGTACCGCAGGTGGAGACGGTGGATTGGACTTTTCCAGTTACGGCTTTGGAAGTGGTGATGATGGGGCGTTACCAAAAGCAAAAGATGTTGCCTTGGTCTTCGCGGCGCGATCGCCAAGTTGCCGGCGAACTCCTAGAGCGCGTCGGAGTTGCCGATGTTGCCCATCAACCGATTGGTAATCTATCTGGTGGGCAACAGCAAAGGGTTTTCATTGCCCGTGCTTTAGTCGGAGAACCAGAAATAGT
The DNA here is from genome assembly GCA_038249935.1 of Chroococcales cyanobacterium. Taxonomy (GTDB): domain Bacteria; phylum Cyanobacteriota; class Cyanobacteriia; order Cyanobacteriales; family Nostocaceae; genus Nostoc. The sequence goes on along the minus strand of JBBSCU010000139.1, from coordinate 1,400 downwards.
TCTTCTAGATGAACCTACCAGTAGTTCCGACTTGCACGTTCAACACGAACTATTGCACCTATTGGCTGATTTGAACCAGCAAGGCTTGACAATTATCCTCTCTACCCATGACCTCAACTCAGTAGCTACTCATTTACCTTGGGTAGTGTGTTTCAACCACGGTTTAATTTGCCAAGGTCAACCGATTGATGTCTTCACTCCCGCAAATCTTGAGCAGACTTTTGGGGGAGAAATGGTAGTTTTTTACGAACAAGACCGAATCTTGATCGCTAGCGGCGGTACTTCTCTACGTCATCAAATGCAAGACAACTTGCCACAAGTATTGCGTGTAACATAACTGTGCTACTTCATAAAAATATGGATTTATTACTAGCTCCGTTTCGCTACGAATTTTTTAGTCGTGCCATTTTAGTAGGCATGATGGCGGGGCTATTATGCGGCATTATGGGAGTTTATATTACAACTCGGAGAATGAGTTACATTGCCCACGGTTTATCTCATGCGATTTTGGGGGGAGCCGTGATGAGTTATGTACTGGGTTTGAATTTCTACATTGGCTCTGGGATTTGGGGTTTTGCAGCGGCCTTGCTGATTCAATATTTGACAGGACGTAAAATCTACTCAGATGCAGCGATTGGAATTGTGACAACTGCTAGCTTTGCTTTAGGAGTAGCTGTGATTAGTAGTTATCGCCAGTTTAGCCAAAACTTTGAAGCCGCTTTGTTTGGCAACGTGTTGGGCGTTTCCCCTAATGATTTGTGGGTGGTGACGGGTGTAACGATTGTCTTACTCAGTCTGGTGTTCTTGTTTTATCGCCCGTTGCTATTTTGGTGTTTTGATCGGGAAGTTGCCCAAGTTCATGGAGTACCCATTTTTGCAATGGATACTTTATTTGCTTTGATGTTGGCGACTTTACTGGTGGCGACACTGAACGTTTTGGGGGTAACTCTGATTATTTCAGCTGTGGTAATTCCAGCATCAATTGCCCGATTAGTGAGCGATCGCTTTGGTTATCTGATGATTATCTCTGGGATTTTAGGATCTGCGATTTCCTTTGTCGGTATTTACCTCAGCTACTACCTCGACATTGCCTCTGGAGCTAGTGTAGTGCTGCTGTCAACCGCCATATTTGCTTGCGTGTTGCTCACCAAAAACCTGCAAGGACGATATAATAAGCGCCGTCTCCCTCCCCTCTCTACAAAACACCTCCCTTAGTAAGAGTTAGTCTGGATTTAACAAATTCTGGAGGTTTAAGTTGCTTGAACTTCTAATAAGCGGTAAGTATATTTGTCTGGTTCTAAATCCCAGTTGCAAAATTTAATTACGAATTACGAATTATTTAATGGTGTATTTGGCATCAGACTATGGTTCACAATTAATAACATGGACTTGCCAATTAT
>JBBSCU010000138.1:0-14489 GCA_038249935.1 Chroococcales cyanobacterium | reverse complement strand
TGATTATTTCAGTACAGCATCCCGGTGAAGATTGTCCAATTAACGATGGCACAATGTTAAGTCGCAGTATTGAATTACTCGATTTGAATGGTACTACATTTAATCAAACTCGGAGTTTACCTCGTGGCAGTAGTTGGCCGAGTAATATCTCGAAGGCTGATGGTGGTAAGGATCAGTCCACAGGTGTTCCCCGACCATCTGTAATTGGCATCCGCCCTAAAAATTCTCGCAGTAAGTTTATTTAAAATAGCAATCCTAGATGAGTTATGAACAGAAAGATCCCCGACTTCTTTGAGAAGTCGGGGATCTAAGCATAGGCGGGGTAAAGTTATTTTAATATGTATGGGCAATTCAGTTAAGCCTATGAATATTCTTAACTGAGCTAATTTCTTCTTTTGAGATTTCATAGACAACAAAGGCTTTAGTAAGTTAAAGAATAAATCTCCATTAATCAAAATATAACCTAGCGTTAATTTTCGGCGATTAAATTATATGAAAAATTGAAAAAATTTTGTCTAGTTAAGTCACCTAAATAGTAAACAACCTTTTGTTTAAAAATAGGTTACTTACTATTCAAAATCTATGGCATTTCACGTAAACAATTGACGGCTTTTTCTGTCAGTAATCAAGATTTGCCTTGACGAAATTTTTGATGTCACAAGAGAGGAGAATTTAATGTCTAAATTAAGTCGCAGACAACTTTTAATATTTTTTGGAGGCAGTGCTGGTGCTGCTGTGTTGGGAGACACAATCCTGAATGGTGTTACTAACATTGCCGAAGCAACATTTAAGCGACTAAGCTTTACACCAGTGCGCTTACCTCACCCCCTAGAAATTTATCAAGACCAAAATAATTTCTTGCCAACAGGAATCGGTCAGGGACAAGTCAAAAATGCATCTAATGATGTCAAGTTAAGTGCCTACAACGTCATTGATGATGTGATAGTGCCACCAGAATACGAACGTTATGTAATTATAGGTTGGGGCGATCGCGTATTTCCTAACAGCAGTGATTATTTTGGCTACAACTGCGACTACACAGGTTTTGTTCCCATTGGTAGAACCACAGATGTCGGATATTTGTGGGTTAATCACGAATACGTGAGTTATCCTTTTTCTGATCTAGCACCAGGAGCTCCTCTTGATGTTCGAGGAGGGCGTACCAGCTTTGAATCAGTGATTGGGTGGGCTTTACCTGCCGTCAGAGGTCTTGAATTTGACGGAGAAGCTTTATATAACTTAGGCGGATCAATCGTCCGTATCTCTCGTCGTAGTGCTAATCAACGTTTTGCTGTTGTCAAAGGTGATGTGAGAAATCGCCGTCTTCATGGTCTTTCTGGCTTAAGAATTAATAGCCTAAGAAGTGATGGATATGAAAATATCACTTCTTGGGGAAGTCGTAGCCACCAACAAGGTGATCAAGACTATTTAATCGGAACCGGCCCAGCTGCAACTGAAGTATTTAACCTCTCCTCCGATGGATTGGGTAACAAAATTATTGGCACCGCCTACAACTGTTCTGGTGGGACAACTCCTTGGGGAACCATTTTAAGTGCTGAAGAAAACTTTCAAGGAGGCCCAGGATTTTTTGTTGGTGTCACAGAATCAGTCAACCCGAATGGGACTCAGACAGGTTACACCGCTGACACTACTGGTACTACCTTTGGTTTAGTCGGCGAAAAATACGGTTGGATTGTCGAAATTGACCCTGTTAATCCAACGTTCCGCCCTCGCAAACACACTTGGTTAGGCCGTTTCCGCCATGAAAACGTTGCCATGCGTGTCGAAGCAGGTAAAAGACTGGTCGCTTACCTGGGTGATGACAGACGTGGAGGACACACCTGGAAATTTGTTAGTACAGGTACTATTTCCTCGCCAACCAGCAAAGCCAACAGCAGTTTGTGGGAAAGTGGTACATTGTATGTCGCTCGTTATAATACGAACGGCACAGGTGAATGGATACCCTTACGTTTAACCACTGCTACCAATCCCCTTGCGCCATCGGTAATTTCTTCTGTAGAGTTTGCCGCTTTGGGTTCGGCTCAAAGAAATGGTCGTTTACCACTACCAAGACGCAATGGTATTGCAGGTCAAACTATAGATGGTGGTCCATTCAACCTCGAAACCACCAACGAAGTAGCTGCTCTACCTGGTTATCAAGGTAAGCAACTATCTAACTTCTATCCTACCCAAGGTGCACTTCTGAGTGATGCTTTCTTAGCAGCCAACTTGGCAGGAGGAACTCCTACAGCCCGCCCAGAAGATATAGAAGTCCATCCAACCACCAAAGAAGTGTTCATTGCCTACACTGATGGTGCGCCAGGAGGCGACGGCTATCCAGATTCGCGGATTTTCCAGGTTGCCAAGTTAAGTGCAGCTGTCAACGCGACACAGCAATCAGGGGGAATATACAAGATTATTGAAGATAGCGCCGATGGTACAGGTCTAACCTTCCGTTGGCAGAGATTCGCTCAGGGTGGAGAAGACGGATCGGTGTCTGGTGCTGGTTTTGCGAATGTAGATAACTTAGTATTCGACAATCAGGCAAATGTTTGGGGTGTAACAGATATGTCTACCAGCACTCACAATGGTTTTGATGTTGGTGCTGCTGGCACTGAAAACACCATCAACCACACAGCTACTGGTAATGTTTCCAGTTTTACAGGAGTTTTTGGTAATAACTGGCTGTTTTATATCCCTACCAGTGGGTCTAGTGCTGGAAAAGTAATACCTTTTGCCCAAGGTCCGGTGCGTTCTGAAATGACTGGGCCAACCTTTGTCGGAAATACGCTGATTATTGCAATCCAGCATCCTGGTGAAGATTGTCCAATTAACGATGGCACAATACTTAATCGCAGTATTGAATTACTAGATTTAAATGGTACGACCTTCAATCAGACTCGCACTGTACCTCGTGGTAGTAGTTGGCCTAGTAATATCAATGGTCAACCTACAGGTGTACCCCGTCCATCTGTAATTGCTATCCAGCGTAAGAATTCGAGTGGTAGTGTCAATTTTGTTTAGTATCCTCTATTGGGTGCAAAGATGTTGCCATGCAGTATCTTTACATTCAAGTTCTAGCAAAAATCGCTCCTTTATGATTTAGAATTACAAATGCACACAGATAAATTATCTGTGTGCATTTGTATAATCATTTAATTTAAATAAGTTTTTAATCACCGTATACAGGTTAAAAAATATCAATGAATTAATTTTTCTATAGTTCAAATATTGCTAAATTTATAAAGTACATATATTAAGAACGAGATTAGTGAGCAATTTTAGAAAAATAGATGGTAGACAAAGCCTCTGATTATCGGCTGTTCAAAAATAATTTTTGATAAACAACATTTTTAGTTAAGAATATACTCGCTACAAATAGGGTAGGTGGGATTTTTTCAGCTATTACCGTACTGTAAAAAGGTTTTTTGAGTAATGCTTTCATTTCAATGGTGTAGATGTGCAGATGATTCAGTAAAAGTAGTTAGTAATCAGCAAAAAGCAAAAGTTTTGTGGATGATAGTAGGTTTACTTGCTGTTTTTTTTATTGCGGAGTGGAGTGTAGGTTTATGGAGCCAAAGTTTATCTTTACAGGCGGATGCTGGACACATTTTTTCGGATATTACAGCCTTGGCAATATCGCTACTTGCCAGTTTTTTAGCACAGCAACCAGCTAAGAGAAAGGCAACATTTGGCCATCAGCGTGTTGAAGTTTTAGCAGCTTTGTTCAATGGATTAGCTTTGGTAGCGATCGCAACTTTTATCACATGGGAAGCTATTCAACGCTGGCAACATCCAGCAACAATTTTGGGCTTACCAATGTTAGGAATTGCGGTGTTAGGTTTAATCGTCAATTTGTTTAATATTACTTTACTTCATCCCCACACTCACAACGACTTAAACCTACGAGGGGCTTTGCTTCATGTCATCGCCGATACTGCTAGTTCTGTTGGCGTAATTATAGCTGCTTTAGCAGTTCATCTTTGGCATTGGTGGTGGGCAGATGTCGCCATTAGTTTAGTAGTTGCAACTTTTACTGGTTTAAGTGCTTTACCCCTAGTCCAAGAAAGCCTAAAGATTTTTTTGGAGTATGCGCCAGAATCAATTGATCCTGCGGAAGTGGAAATATCTCTCAAATCTTTTCCCGGTGTTGTTCAAGTAGAAAAACTCCATATCTGGACAATTAGCTCAAATAAAGTAATGCTTTGCGCCAATTTGACTGTCGAATGTCCAAGTATTCAAGAACGCGATCGCTTACTCACTAAGTTGCAAACTCATATCCAAAAAACTTTTAATATTGCTGAGATAACTTTGCAGCTAACTAACTCTGAAAAACCTTCAGCGCCGCCGATTCATCCTTTATTTAACCAAAACCTGACTTTAATGTTATCTGCAAATAAAACAAATTAAAACCAGACTAATAACTAAATATATAATGTTATCGAAAAGGATTATTTTTTGTTTATGTAACTATGAGATACCAAAATAACTTTACAGTACGGCGTAAATAAGCCACCCATTTGTAATGTCTGAAACCCTTGCTAAAACTTAATTACGAATTACGAATTACGCAAAGCGGTACTAGTGCTTGTTACTGCATGGATTAGTTTAGATATAATAATGACTCATTCTTTGTTTTCCTAACTGGAGAAATTAATGGGTCGCGCCAAAAAGGTTGTCCTGGCATATTCTGGCGGAGTAGATACCTCCGTTTGCATCCCCTACCTTAAGCAGGAGTGGGGTGTGGAAGAGGTAATTACTCTAGCAGCAGATTTAGGTCAGGGAGATGAACTAGAGCCAATTCGAGAAAAAGCTTTAAAATCGGGTGCAAGTGAATCCCTTGTAGCAGATGTCAAAGACAGTTTTGTTAAAGATTACGCCTTTGGAGCGATTCAAGCCAACGCCCTCTATGAAAATCGTTATCCTCTCGGAACTGCCCTTGCTCGTCCACTGATTGCCAAGGTATTAGTAGAAACAGCTGAAAGATATGGTGCTGATGCGATCGCTCACGGTTGCACGGGCAAGGGTAACGATCAAGTTCGCTTTGATGTCTCTGTTACCGCCTTAAACCCTAACCTGAAAATCCTCGCACCAGCCAGAGAATGGGGGATGAGCCGTGAGGAAACCATCGCCTATGGGGAAAACTTTGGTATCCCCTCACCAGTCAAAAAATCCTCTCCCTACAGCATTGACAAGAATTTGCTTGGTCGTAGCATTGAAGCTGGTTTACTCGAAGATCCGTCATTCGAGCCACCAGAAGAAATTTATGAAATGACCAAAGCGATCGCTGACACTCCCAATGAGCCAGAGTACATCGAAATTGGTTTCTACGGTGGTGTTCCGACAACTCTCAACGGTATAGCTAAAAAGCCAGTTGAGCTAATTGAACAACTCAATCAAGTGGTGGGAAATCACGGCATTGGGCGGATCGACATGATCGAAAATCGTCTGGTAGGCATCAAATCGCGGGAGATATACGAATCACCCGCGATGTTAGTTCTAATTCAGGCACATAGGGATTTAGAAAGCTTGACTTTAACGGCAGATGTCACCCATTACAAACGTGGGATTGAAGAAAGTTACAGCCAAATCGTTTACAACGGTTTGTGGTACAGTCCACTCAAAGTTGCACTTGATGCCTTTATTCAAAAGACGCAAGAGCGAGTTTCTGGAACTGTGCGAGTCAAGTTGTTCAAGGGCAACTCTACGATAGTTGGGCGTTCGAGCGACAATTCCCTTTACACTCCCGATTTGGCAACCTACGGAGCCGAAGACAAATTTGACCACAAAGCTGCTGAAGGCTTTATCTACGTTTGGGGACTACCAACTCGCATTTGGTCGCAGTTAACCAAAGGTTAGGGGTTAGAAAGCAAAATACAAACAGACGCGATTAATCGCGTCTACTCCTCACCATTGGCTTCCTTGATTTGGCGAGACTCCAACCACAGGGGTACAACAATTAAGCCAGTCATGATCAGCAACGCTGCGATCGCAAATTTACCCACCCAAGCAACCAATTGTTCTAGAGAGATAATTTTGCCAGCAAAGAAAGCTAATGTCACCATCAAACTAGCCCAAGCAACTGCTCCTAAGAAGTTGTATAAAAAGAATTTTCCGAAGGGCATTTCGACTATACCAGCTAGTGGTGCAGCAAAAACCCGCAACAATGCCAGAAAACGTCCAAAAAATACCGTTTTAGCAGCATTTTGACTAAATTTTTCTTTAATGTTCAGCAGTCGGACTTCAGAAATCCGAAATATACTACCAACTTTGACTAAGAAAGACCAACCGCTAACTCTACCAATCCAATAGCCACAAGTGCCGCCAATTACAGCACCCATAATTGCGTCACTGAGGACCAGCCAGAAATTCAGTTCATTACTACCAGATAGAAACCCACCGACTAAAGTCACGGTTTCCCCAGGAAGCGGAAGACCTAAATTTTCTAATAAAATTCCCAAAAAAACTGCCCAATAGCCATACCTGTGGGCGACTTCCTGGATGTTTTCTAGTGAAATCAGCTCTAAAGACATCCTGCACCGCCATCTTTACAAATTTTTACTTTTACTATATCTTTGCTTGTTTTTGGGCGGGGTGTCAATTAAACCGTCAGAACATTCGCCTTTGGGGGAAAACTTTTCGATTTACTGAAATTATGTATAAATTGGAGTTCAGATGCGGTAAGGTCACGCCATTGACCCAATTCTAGGTCATTTAATTGGAGGTGAGCTATGCTAACCCTGACCAGTCGCAAAGTCGCAAAGCCCACAGCCGCAGTCATCCGCCGGACTTGGCGGTTTTTTCCCTCTGTCAAGGTCATTTCCAGCCAAGCTGTCGGTACATTTTTGCGAAATCTAATCGGCGGGGTGCGTTCAGGTAGCTGTGGTTCTTCTGGTAAAAGCCTAACTTCTGCTGGTTGAGTGCGGTAATCTTGAATTTCCACACCTGTTTGCAACTTTTTGATCGCATCTGCATCTGGAATTCGCTCTACCTGTACCCAGTAAGTACGTTTATGTCCAAAACGCGGATGAGCAAGGCGATGTTGCAATTGTCCATCATTTGTCAATAGCATTAACCCTTCACTGTCCCAATCCAAACGTCCCACAGGATAGACATCAGGTACATCAATATAATCTTTCAAGGTGCTATGTGTGGGAGCATCTTTTGTAAACTGGCTGAGAACGCCGTAGGGTTTGTAAAAAATAATATATCGGTAATGATTAGTCATTGATCATTTGTCATTTTTCAGTAGTAAAAAAGAAACAACTGACAATTAACTTGTAAGGTCAAATTGCCAAAATTAAAGGTGCGCGAGTAGTGGTAATTGTTGGGAGTGACGAACGGTTTATGACCAGAATGTATCTCTAAAAACATCAATCAAGTTGTTATTAGATTACATTCTATGGTTTTTTATTGCTTACATTTCTTCCTTTGCGCCTTTGCGTGAGATAAAAAAGATGTGGTTCATTTACCTGAAAATACCTGAGTTCGACGTAATAAAATTAGCTACAAGTAATTCCTGACAAGAGTTACAGTATTTTGTTGTAGTTGTTATATTGTCATCATTCACGTTAATCGAACCTTCAAGGACTATTATAAAAAGAGTTTAGTAAAATATTATCAAAAAGAATTTCCGCAACTAGTAAGTTATAATAGATTTACTGACAAATTATGGGGTAGTCTTTTTGGCGACAAAGGATATATTTCTAAAAAATTATGGCAGGAACTTTGGTCAAATAACATCAAGCTAATTACCCCATTCAAGAAAAATATGAACAATAAACTAGTTGAGCTATGGGAAAAATTAATGCTGAGAAATATTCTTTAATTGAGACAGTTAATGACCAATTAAAGAATATTTCACAAATTGTTCATTCTCGTCATAGAAGTGTAAAAATTTTTATGGTTAACCTGGTTGCAGGTTTAATTGCTTATACTTTTCAAGAGAAAAAACCTTCTTTGAAACTAGCTGAAAATGAAGTCACAAATTTACCTGCTTTGTTAGTTTAATTATTCTTTTAATTGAAGTAAATTATTTAACTTAATTTCCAAAAATAGCAGTTTTTGGATTAGTTTATTTTGACTATCTATTCTCAATAAGAATTGCTAATTGATAGAGGCTTGATTTTCAAGCGTTTCTGTTATATCGAACTCAGGTGTTTAGAGAAAATCAAGACTATGGGCGGCTTACACGATGCCCAAATTATGCCCAAGCGATCGCCTAACTGGTACTGCAAGCGATCGCTTTATATTAATACTGGGAATAACCAAAACTGCATTAAAATTCTCTATTCTCCAGTACAGACGCGATTAATCGCGTCTGTACTCCCCTATGCACCAATACAGTTCAGTTAAGGTTTTTTGGTAGTGATTTTAAACCTGTAGAGACGCGAAATTTCGCGTCTCTACCAAAGATTTCGGGCTTAACTGAACCGTATTGCCCTATGGACTATTCGGAATCAGCCTACCACAGGGATAAGTCGCTGTTTGCTGTGAAGCATTTTCGGCCATCGCTGCTGGAATCTGATCCGATGGTCGGGTTTTGGCTGCTAGATAGTCTTTTTGCAGTTTATCGTAGATGGCTTCTCGTCTATCATACAGACGCTTTAAGGGACGAGGTTGGCACTTGTTCAAGACGTATGCTGTTACTAGTGGTAGAGCGATCGTGCTATCGGTGTAACAAACAATCGTGTTAGGTAACTCTTCTGGGTCAATTTTACCCCAGCTGACGGCTTCCGATGGAGTTGCCCCAGACAAACCGCCTGTATCTGGACGAGCATCGGTAAACTGGACAAAGTAATCATGTCCTCGTTCTTCTAGTCCCAACACTTCGTGAATTTGCGGTTGTGTTTGTAGCAAAAAGTTTTTGGGACTACCGCCACCGAGAATTACAGCCGCACTTTTACCTTTAGATTCACGGGCATTGTAAGCGATCGCTGCTGTCTCATTTACGTCAATGGATGGATCTAATATCAACTGCGAACCTTCCAAAGCCAAAGCCGCCACATTCATCCCAATTGAGCTATCCCCTGGAGAAGACGTATAAATTGGTACGCCACACTCATATGCTGTAGCAAGCAAGCAAGAATGCTGTACACCCAATTGCTTTTCTACTTCTCGGACATATTTACCGAGTAAATGGTGAAACTCAGCGGTTCCCATCCGCTTTTGAAACGCCTCTCCTTGGAGAATCTTACGGATGAAAGCATCAGTTTCTAGCAGCACATCGTAACCAAAGATAATGTCGTAAATTCTGATGGTACCTTCTTGGCGTAGTTTCACATCATCCAAAAACGGATTACCAGCAAACAGTTCAAAACCTAAACCGTAGTGCATATCGTGGTAAAGATTTGCACCTGTGCTAATCATCCAATCAATAAAGCCGTTGCGAATTAAAGGTGCAAGTGCTGAAACCCCGAACCCTGCTGGTGTCATCGCACCGGAAAGGCTAACTCCCACTGTGACACCTTCAGTTAGCACATCACGACTCAGTAGTTGACAGATTTCGCGCAACCGGGCTGAGTTGTAAGCGGTGAAGTATTGATCAATCAAATCCACCACATTGATATCATTTGATATAGGTGTAGGTGCGATTTTTTGACCCAACTGTTTAGACATTTTGGCACTCCTGAACAGTAAACACGCAGAATCTAATGTTATCTAGCTTTCAGCCAAAGTGACAGCAATACTTTTTTCTCACTAGCTTGAAAAAGGAAGTAGGAGAAGAAACCTTTTTCATTCCTTGTGGGATTTTCCGATGATTAGCTGTCTTAAAACTTTATAAGCATTTGACAGGCACATTAGTCACATTGTTACGAAACTGCACCATTCCCATTGCTTCACTAGCACCAAAATGTATTGCAATCTGAGGTAACAGCATCTTTCGTTGTGTCGCCCATAATAAACCACGTTTGGGAATTTGAAAACATCCTCCTAGATAAGTTGCTTCATCTTCGTTGTTTTGTTTACGTTTTGGTAGTCCGGTTACAGGATCAAAGCCAACAGGTTTATGAGCCAGCAACACATGAGCTATTTCAGGGATCAAATTTGATTCATATCGTGTAGCTGCATGACGGGGGTTGTATACAATCCAGAGTGGGCGATCGCTTATAATCACTCCTGACCACTCATCGCTAGCAAGTAACACCGCTACTTGCTCTGGCTCTAAATTGGGAACCTGATCGGGTATAAAAAGTGTTGGCTCCTAATTTAGCTGCTAGTACTCTGTCAAATTCATTTTGACGGGTTGGTAGTGTGAGCGTCTCGCTCACAACGCGAGCAAGATGCTCGCACTACCCATCAATTATTTATTGACAGAGTACTAGAATGTCTGCGGTGTTTGGCTTTTAGTCTGAGCTTGCCGTACTAACAGGAAATTGAGCAACCATTTTTAATTGTCCTCGTCTGCTTCTTTGTCGTTTTCAGCCAGCGGCAATGCTGCACTAGCAATCTTAGATTCATTTTGCACAGATTTGAAGTCATCCGACTTTGGGAACAGCCAACCGAAGCATTTTTCAATTCTCCAGGTTTGCTACCGTTTGCAACCTTAAGTCAAACCAACGATCAAACGCGAACTTTAGAAGAAGTTGCTCAAGTTATTGAAGCAATAAACGACACCCGAATCCGCAGTAATGTTGCTGCATCAACAGCAGTCTTAGCTGGGCTAGTATTAAATAAAGACGTGATTAAAAGAATTTTGCGGAGTGATATGATGCGCGAATCTATAATTTATCAAGATATTCTACAAGAAGGGCTGGAACAAGGTTTAGAATAAAAAGCTCAGGAGATTGCAACAAATATACTCAATGAAGGAGTTGCGATCGCATTAATTGTTCGCGTTACTGGTTTGACTGTCGAGCAAGTTCAACAATTACAGGTTAAAACTCGCCCTAATCAAGCTGAGTGAGTCAATGATACGCCAAAAGAGTTTCAGAACCCCGGCTTTTAGGAGAAGTCGGGCACCAACAAAACACCTATAAACGCCATAGAATCAATACTCATGGATTAATATTTAATCATATTTATAATGTCTTATAGTGACTTCTCTCTGTCAAAAGTCAAACGCGACTTTAACTTAACTACGATTGAAAATGGACGGTTTTTACCAGAAACGCAGTCCATAGAACCTAGTTTTTACCTCAAAGAAGCATTAAGCGAAGGACTACCACTAGCAACAGCAACTGGTTCAGAAAAAGCTCGCTCAGAGTTAATTATTAGTCCTATCCTCGTGGAAGTTCGGAAAATTCTCGAACGCAAAGTAAGTTTTTTTTCGGGTGAAGATTTTACTGTGGCACCGGAGCTAGGCTTAAGTGGAGTATGTGATTTTTTAATTAGCCGCTCACCCGAACAAATATTTATTGAAGCTCCTGTCATCGTGATTATTGAAGCGAAAAAAGGTGATTTAAAACCGGGTTTAGGGCAATGTGCAGCAGAAATGATTGCCGCACAAAAATTCAATGAAATCAATAATATACCTATTAAGACAATTTATGGCAGCGTCAGCAGTGGTACAGCTTGGCGATTTTTGAAATTAGAAGGGCAAACACTAAGTATTGATTTGAACGATTATGCCGTTCCGCCAGTGGAAATCCTATTGGGAATGTTGGTTTGGATGGTGCGGGAAGGTTGAAGAAGAATTCAGAATATCGAATACTCTAGGGAACGTGGATTATCGATTCTTTTGGAAGCGTCTAATATTTCTAGCCCGATAATATTTCCATCTTCATCGTAATCTAAAACTACCCCTGGCTTTTCTTCGTCACTATTTTCTATGGGTACATTAATTAATGTAATTCTTAATATATCTACTTCTGGGTCATAGATAATTTTCATATTTTTCAATCTTACTGGTTTTACTGGCAACACGGCTAACAAAAGCATCGTAGATATACTGTTGCTGGGAAGTACCAGAAGCAGAAGAACTAGTCACCCCAATCAGCCGAAAGTCGAACCAGTCGCTTGGGCAGGTTTTGAACACGGTCTTGAACAAAAGCTTAAGATAAGAACGATCCAAAGAAGATTTTGAAACAGCTAGAAGCTAAACTTTATTCTTAGTTAAGAAATTATAGTAATTAGGCGATGTCTACGACGGCCTACGCATTTTGCCAAACATATCCAATTTTACAACCCGCACCAGCGGGTTTTGTTTTGTATACAGGATAATATCGTTAAATAACTATTTAACGATTAAATATAACATTACGAAAAATTTACAAATAAGTGAGCAATTACTTTAATAGATAGTAAATAAATACAAAGAAATATTTCGTTTTTTATATCGATTTGTGTCAAATAGACGATAAAATGACCACTGGGTAAGTGTTTTCTGATAAAAAACATATATTGCCTAGAGATTACAAGTTACCTGTGGCTGCTGATGCCGCTAGGAACTTCCAACATAGAACACGCATCAAAGGAGCCGAAGAAGCATGTTCACACACGTCAAGTCCACCATTAGACACATTGCGCCTGATAACTTACGAGGACGTAATTTAATCAAGGTGGTCTATGTCGTGCTTGAGTCTCAGTACCAGAGCGCATTGTCGCAAGCGGTTCGCACGATTAATGCGAACAATCCCAACTTGGCGATTGAAATCAGCGGGTACTTGATTGAGGAACTCCGCGACCCAGAGAACTACGAGGAGTTCAAACGAGAAATTGAGAGTGCGAATATCTTCATCGCTTCCCTCATTTTTATCGAAGACTTAGCACAGAAAGTAGTAGCAGCAGTAGAACCACACCGCGATCGCCTGGACGTTTCCGTTGTCTTTCCCTCCATGCCAGAAGTCATGCGCCTCAGTAAAATGGGCAGCTTTTCCCTGGCACAGTTGGGTCAGTCAAAAAGTGCGATCGCGCAATTCATGCGGAAACGCAAAGAAAAATCCGGCGCAGGATTCCAAGATGGGATGCTAAAGCTTTTGCGAACCCTGCCGCAAGTGCTGAAGTTCCTCCCAATGGAAAAAGCCCAGGATGCCCGAAATTTCATGCTCAGTTTTCAGTATTGGCTAGGTGGTTCTCCAGAAAATCTGGAAAACTTCTTGCTAATGCTAGCTGATAAATATGTATTTAAAGGTTTAGAGAAACAAAATTTTGCACCTTCTACATATCAGCAGCCGGTGGTTTATCCCGATTTAGGGATTTGGCATCCTTTGGCTCCCAGTATGTTTGAGGATGTCAGAGAGTACCTCAACTGGTACACATCTCGTAAGGATATCTCTAACGATCTCAAAGATCCCTTAGCTCCTTGTGTTGGGTTGGTATTGCAACGCACTCACCTAGTTACAGGCGATGATGCCCATTATGTAGCAATGGTGCAGGAGTTAGAAGCATTAGGCGCACGGGTATTGCCTGTATTTGCTGGTGGTTTGGATTTCTCCAAGCCTGTTGAAGCCTACTTCTACGAACCAAATACCAACACACAGTTGGTAGATGCAGTGATCTCGCTGACTGGTTTTGCTTTAGTGGGTGGCCCAGCCAGACAAGACCATCCCAAGGCAATTGAGGCACTCAAACGCTTAAACCGTCCTTACATGGTGGCATTACCCTTAGTTTTCCAAACCACAGAAGAGTGGATGGATAGCGATTTAGGGTTACATCCAATTCAAGTAGCTTTGCAAATTGCGATTCCCGAATTGGATGGGGCAATTGAGCCGATTGTATTATCAGGTAGAGATGGGACTACAGGAAAAGCGATCGCACTGCGCGATCGGGTTGAAACTGTAGCCGAACGCGCCTTAAAATGGGCTAACCTCCGCCGCAAGCCGAAGCTGGATAAAAAAGTCGCTATCACCGTTTTTAGCTTCCCGCCAGATAAAGGCAACGTCGGAACCGCCGCTTACTTGGATGTATTCGGCTCCATCTACGAGGTGATGAAAGCCCTCAAAAATAACGGCTACGACTTACCAGAGTTGCCAGAATCAGCCGAAGCGCTGCTGCAAGAAGTCATCCACGACGTGCAAGCGCAGTACAACAGCCCGGAACTCAACGTTGCTTACAAAATGTCGGTTCCTGAGTATGAGGCACTCACGCCCTACTCTAAACGCTTAGAAGAAAACTGGGGGCCACCTCCCGGACATCTCAACAGTGATGGGCAAAACCTGCTGATTTATGGTAAGCAATTCGGTAACGTCTTCATCGGTGTACAACCCACATTTGGTTACGAAGGCGATCCGATGCGGCTGTTGTTCTCTCGTTCAGCTAGTCCTCACCACGGTTTTGCTGCCTACTACACTTACCTAGAGCAAGTTTGGCAAGCTGATGCCGTGCTGCACTTTGGTACTCACGGTTCCTTGGAATTCATGCCCGGTAAACAGATGGGGATGTCTGGTGATTGTTATCCAGATAACTTGATTGGTTCAATTCCCAACTTGTATTACTACGCAGCGAATAATCCGAGTGAAGCGACAATTGCCAAACGCCGGAGTTATGCCGAAACAATTTCCTACTTGACACCTCCGGCAGAAAATGCTGGTTTGTATAAAGGTTTGAAG
>JBBSCU010000137.1:0-14503 GCA_038249935.1 Chroococcales cyanobacterium | reverse complement strand
TTTTTGGAGGGTAAAAATTCATGCTAAATACGTGGTAACTGTTTGGGTAAAAGCTTATCTAGCATAGACTTTGCGTTCACATAGACACAAAATTTGCATGAACTAGAAACTGGGAAATTTCATCAAAATCAACACCCTAGTCACAGTCCAGTCCTGATGCACTCAGCCGCGTGATTCAGGGGATTGCAGCCGGTGTGGGATTTCTCGGTGCTGGAGAAATTGTCCGCCAATCTTCCCAGGAATCACAGCAACTTAAAATTCACGGGCTGACATCAGCAGCAGCTATTTGGGTTTCGGCTGCTTTGGGAATTGCTGCCGGGTGTGGTTTGTGGCAGTTAGGATTAATTGGTGCTGTGCTGACTTTTCTGGTTCTCAACGTTTTTAGAAGGTTAGAAAAACGCGATTAGTCATTTGTCATTAGTCATTAGACCTGTTGCAAAAGTCTCAAACACCGCAGCCTTAATCCCCTCTCGAAGAGCGGGGAACTCGGGGCCCCCTCTGGGGATTAGGGGCAGGGAGACAAAGCGTAGCTTTGGCGGGGTGGGGTTCTTATTTCTTATTTATGCAAGAAGTCTATTAGTCATTAGTTAATCATCTATGTTTAATCTTGATAAGTGACAAATAACTAATTTGGGATTATTTCTCCTGCTTTCACAAACAGAATTTGGGAGGACTTCAACCACTGGGAATCAAAAGAACCCAAGTGAGTGGTAGTAATCAGGGTTTGAAAACGGTCTTGAATGGCATCAAGCAATTGATTTTGGCGGGATAGATCGAGTTCGGCAAGAACATCATCAAGCAATAGCAACGGTGGCTCTTTGACGACTTCTTCAATTAATTGTAATTCTGCTAATTTTAAGGCTAGAACCAGCGTTCGTTGTTGACCTTGAGAACCGTATTGACGAGCGGGTGTCTGGTTAATAGTTAATTCTATTTCGTCTCGATGGGGTCCGACAAGGGTAGTACCTTGGTGCATTTCAGCGATCGCTCGCTGCTGAATTTTTACTAAAAAAGCTTGCTGCACTTCTTCTGGATGATTATCTTCTGAAGGAATATTAGGCACGTACTTAATTTGCAAATTTTCCGTACTGCCACTGATACTGCCGTGCCAAGCGGTAGCAATGGGAGCTAATCGTTGGATGGCGCGATCGCGTCGTCTAATTACCCTGGTTCCTGTGGTAGCTAACTGTGCATCCCACACAGCAAGCTCTGAGTTCTGAGTGCTGAGTGCTGAGTTCTGAGTGCTGAGTTCTGTTAGCGATAGCGGGGCGTTTAGCCCGTTCTGAGTCTTTTTTAAAAAAGCATTGCGCTGACGTAACACATGGTTATACTGCTGCAAAATGTGAGCATAAACTGGCTCAAGTTGAATTAAGAGCGTATCTAACCAGTTGCGGCGACCTTCGGGGCCGCCGCGTACCAGTTCTAAATCCAAGCTGGAAAATTGGACTGCATTGAGAACGCCGAGAAAATCCATTTGACGGCGGATAGATTCACCATTGAGAGCAACGGTACGGCGACCATTACGGCGCAGGGTTAAAGTCAGGTCACTAATGCCTGTTTGTCGCTCAAGGGTGGCATTAATTTGGGCTATGGCTTCCCCTTCTTGAACTAAATCGCGATCGCGTGCCATTCTATGCGATCGCAATGTCGCCAGCAACTCCACCGCCTCCAACAAATTCGACTTTCCCTGTGCGTTATTACCTACCAAAATTGTTTTAGCAGCAGTAAAATCAACCTTTTGGTCTTGATAATTGCGAAATTGTCGGAGGTTTAGAGTTTTCAGGTACATGGTGGGGAGTGGGCATGGGGCATTGCGGATTGGGCATTGGCAGGGAGATTAAAAAAGCAGGGGAGTAGAGGGGTAGAAGGGAAGGGTAGAGGGGTAGAGGAGAATTAATAACCAATGCCCCATGCCCAATGCCCAATGCCCAATTTACACAGCCTTCTTGCCCACAATCCGCAAAAATATCTTCTCCGACTCAATCCACACAAACATTAAAGCGCTGAAGCCAATACAAACCCCCAATTCCTCTAGACTCAGGTAGTGAGTACCAAAGAAATCTCGCAGAGGTGGGACGTAAACTAGCATCAACTGTAAAATCGTGGTGACGACAACAGCCGCTAATACAAAGATATTGGAGAAGGGATTCATCTCGATGGCCAGTCGGTTATTGGAGCGAATGGCGATCGCATGACCCATTTGGGCTATACACAAGGTGGTAAATACCATTGTTTTCCAAGTATCGCGATCGCGATCGTAGTCGGGGGCATGGGTATGTTGATAAGCCCACCACATCAAGGAAATGCTGATAATGGCAAAAATGATCCCAATGCGAATCATATAAGAACCTAATCCCCTAGCGAAAATACTTTCGCGGGGACTAAAAGGCGGACGTTGCATTACATCCGGTTCTGGAGGTTCTACAGCTAATGCCAAGGCTGGTAAACCATCTGTCACCAAATTCATCCAGAGAATTTGTAAGGGGGTAAGGGGAACGCCTCCCAAACCAATTAAGGGTGCGGCTGCAATTGTCAGAACTTCGCCAATGTTACTGCCGAGGATGTATTTTATAAAGCGGCGGATGTTGGTGTAAACAACTCTGCCTTCTTTGGTGGCGGTGACAATGGTGGCGAAGTTGTCATCAAGTAACACCATATCGCTGGCTTCTTTACTGACATCAGTGCCAGTAATGCCCATTGCAATACCGATGTCGGCTTGTTTGAGGGCTGGTGCATCGTTGACACCATCACCTGTCATCGCTACAAATCTGCCCCGACGTTGCAGTGCTTTAACAATTCGCAGTTTGTGTTCTGGGGAAACCCTGGCATAGATGTTTACCAGGTCAACGTTTTGTTCTAATTCCTGGTCACTCATCCGCTGCAACTCTTGACCTGTGAGGACACGATCGCCTTCTTGGGCAATTCCCAAATCGGTAGCGATCGCTCGTGCTGTTAATTGGTGGTCGCCAGTAATCATTATTGGGCGAATACCTGCATCTCGACACTCTTGGACTGCTGCCCTCACCTCTGGGCGGGGCGCATCTAACATTCCCACCAATCCCAGCCACACCAAACCTTGCTCGGATGTCTCCTCTGAACCTTCTGGTAGAATCTCTGTGAGGGGTTTGTAGGCAAAACCTAGCACCCGCAAACCTTTACTCGCCATTTTGTCATTTTCTGCCAAAATTTTCTGGCGTTGTTCTTCAGTCAAAGGGGCTGTGTTATTACCCAAATGAAGTTGAGTACAACGTGCCAATGTTAACTCTGGAGAACCTTTGGTAAACATTAAGTAAGGTTCAGATTGGACAAAACTAGCGATCGCTGGGTCAACACCTCTCGGAGATGCTTCACCTGTAGCGACTTCCTTTACCTGAGAAATCACGCTCATTCGCTTGCGTTCCGAAGAAAAGGGAAACTCGGCAACGCGAGGTAACTTACTGTTCCACTGGTCTTTTTCGATTCCGGCTTTTCCCGCCAAGGTGACTAATGCCCCCTCTGTGGGATCTCCCAAAATTGCCCATTCCCCTTTTTCTTTTTGCAACACCGAATCATTACAAACGGCACAAGCGACTGACATCGCCGAAATTTCTGGAAACTCCTCTAGGGAAATTTTTTGACCATCTAACTGGAAATCCCCTGTGGGAGCATAACCTTCGCCGGTGACGCGAAAAGTTTTGTTATTTGTGTAAACCGATTGCACCACCATTTTATTTTGAGTCAGGGTGCCGGTTTTATCAGAACAGATGGTAGTTACGGAACCCAATGTTTCTACTGCTGGCAGTTTGCGAATCAAGGCATTTTGGCGTACCATTCGCTGAGTTCCTAGTGCCAAGGTGACGGTAATTACCGCAGGTAAACCTTCTGGCACCACAGCAACCGCCATACTCAAGGAAATTTCCAAGAGTTCTTGGATGTTTTTAAAACCTTGATCCTTGATCACACCACCGACGACGACGATCGCTACGAGAATTAAAGAACCCGTAACTAAGACGTTGCCCAGTTGAGTCATCCGTCGCTGTAACGGTGTCGGCTCAGTTTCCACCGACTGCAACATCGTGGCAATTTTGCCCAACTCTGTGGTCATGCCGGTGTTAGTCACCAGAACTTTGCCTCGTCCTTGGACGACCTCGGTTCCTTGAAAGACTGAATTGAGCCGATCGCCTAAATCTGTTTCTTCTGGTAATTTTAGTGTTGCCTGTTTGTTGACAGCGTGGGCTTCACCCGTGAGCGCCGACTCTCGGATTTGTAAATTAGACTGTTCTATCAAGCGTCCATCTGCGGCGATCTGCATCCCAGCTTCCAGCAGCATTACATCCCCTGGAACTAAGTCCTTGGCTGCTATCTCCGCCAGTCTGGTGTCGCGCATCACTCGCACTAAGGGAGAAGTCAGTTTTTTCAGGGCTGCTAGGGCTTGTTCGGCACGGCTTTCTTGGACGTAGCCAAGGATGCCGTTGAGGATGACAATTGCTAGGATAGCGATCGTATCTTTAAATGGCACTTCACCAGGCTTTAAAGTGCCATTTCGCAAACCCCACAGGTCTATAAACCCAGAAATGAGAGCTACGCCAATCAGCATCAACAACATAATGTTCTTGAACTGATCCAGCAGAATTTCCCAAGTACTACGGCCAGGAACTTCTTGTAATTCGTTGGGGCCGTACTTTTGCAACCTCTGTTGAATATCTTGGGATGTTAAGCCACTGTCTGCGTTACTATCGAGCAGGTCTAACGCTTTATCGACTTCTAAACTATGCCAAACGGCGGCAGCTTCGGGCAGAGAATTAGCAGACATCGTGTAAGTCACAGGAAATGGTTACAGAATTCGATCATAATTTAGTGATGGCAGGAATTCCATCTCCTAAAGTTACATTAAGGCGATCGCCCAGTTGTATGAGTGTATCTGTAATTCTTAATATTTGTAAATTCTTCCAATTTTGAGATAATATTATTTCTCACGAAAGAGTTTTTTAGAACAAATTTTACCGATAATTATCAGTACCCCTGCTCTAAACGCGGCGATCAAGCCCCAGATGAGAGGTTTTCACACTTCCCACAAGGTTTTATGAGTTTTACACTCCCCACTTTGACCGTTAGCCAGATGTTTGGGCAAAAAACAATTCGACCGCTTACTGCTGCCACTTTGTCTGGCATCACTTTTATTAAAGATAGACTAATTGCTATTGACAGTATTAAAGGGCATTTACTGGAGATTGATCCCACCTCCGACAACAGCAAAATTCTCAATCCCCATCAAGTTAAAGAATTTACCGATGTCATCGGTTTAGCGTCGTGGTCAGATACTCTGTGGGTCAGCCGAGAAAATAGCGTTTATTTTTGCAAGCTCGATGCTTTGGTTTTGGAAGAGTTTGTGACATTGCCTTATCCGGCTGACGGAGTTGCGGTTTGGGAAACAGCAGTTTATGTCAGTTGCCAAAAGCTAGGCTACATCCTGATTTTTGACCGCGAAACGCGAAAAGAGATTACCAGATTTTATGCCCCAGGCGTGGGAATAGAGAATTTGGCAGTTAGTCAAGAAATACTGTGGATTTGCGATCGCACCGAACAATCAGTTTACGCGATGGACAGGGCAACAGGAGAACTGCAATTCAGTGTCCTGACCCCCTTTGAATCTCCCACAGGCATTGCAATCCATAAAAATGGCGAAACAGGTAAAGAAAGTATTTATGTCGCCTACGCCTCAGAGGAGGCTTATATAAGGGATAACCCCAATGCTGATCCAAGTCATGAGCTAACCTTCCGCGATCGGACTTTTATTCATCCCCTGTATTATGATTACCAGCCAGAGAACCGCTACGCCCTCTCTAATGGCTATCTCATTGAAATGTCTTATGCTGAAGAAATTGCTCCCTTAGACGAGGTTAATTTACCTGACGTAGAATGGCGCATTGCCCTCCCATCGGAAACTGAGCGTCAAAAGGTGAAACACGTTGAACCCATTGGTAGACCTTTTACCGAAGAAGTGATCGGTGGACAACGTGTAGCAGTCTTTAAATTTGATTCTCTTGCCCCAGGAGAACGGCACATATTTGGCTGGAAAGCACTTTTGGAAGTTCGAGGGATTAAGTATCGCATCACACCCAGAGATGTGGAAAATATGCCTGAACTTTCCCCAGAATTACAAACACGCTACTTAGTGGATGACGACGATTTAGCAATGGATACTCCTATTGTTCGCCGTGCAGCTAGAGAAGCGATTGGTTCTGAAACGAATGTGCTGCGGAAAATGCACAGCATTCGTAACTACGTCTACGATCAGCTATCCTACGGCATTAAACCTTACATTGACACGCCAGATATAGTTTTAGAACGTGGCGTTGGTTCCTGTGGCGAATATGTCGGCGTTTTACTTGCCCTATCCCGTTTAAATGGCATCCCCTGCCGCACCGTCGGTAGGTATAAATGTCCTCCCCATAGTGACTTACTAGGAGTGCCGCTACAACCCGACTTTAATCATGTTTGGCTGGAGTTCTACGTCCCGAATTTTGGCTGGTTGCCAATGGAATCAAATCCTGACGATGTAGCAGAAGGTGGGCCTTATCCGACGCGCTTTTTTATGGGCTTATGCTGGTATCACATTGAAATTGGCAAAGGTATCACCTTTGAAACCGTTACAAGTCAAGGTACACGGCTAACCAAAGAAGATATCCCCATTGGTGATTTGGCGATAAATCATATTCGGTTCACAATTCTTAAAGAATTACCACCATTTTGAATTTCTTGCATTTATTCGTATTCCCCTCATTCAATATAGCGGTTCCCATTCAGATGCGGTACAACGTTATATCCCAAGGTGTAGGGGCACGGCATGCGTGGCCCCTACGGGTGTACCTCACGTAAACGAGAACTGCTATAACAGGGCTATTTCATTCTCATCTAGCCCGCCTCAGAATGAATTCTGAGTCTAAATAGCGAAAGTCGTCTAAAGACGACTGAGACTCATGTTATAGTCCGTTTTAACGGACTTTAGCTATTAGGCTGGAACTTTAGTTCTGGGCGGTTTATGCCTAGAATGAAATAGCCCTGAATTCAACAACGTCAAATTTCTAACGCCTGATATGAACTCTTAAACAGGGCATTGGAGATGATTGATGTTGCTTAAAATCGGCAAACTCACAGATGGAGTTAAATGGGCAAAAGCGGCAGTGAGATCCAGGATTTGGGGGGAAAATTTTACTGAAATTGCTACTTTCTTCTTGATATTTTTGCAAATCGTGCTGGTGCTTGTGGGCAACATTAGCTAACTCAAATTTTAAAGATTCTAATTCACTATTATTGATGCTAATTAAATCTGATTTTTTAGATATTTCTAAATTATAAAATGATGCAACAGCTTTTCGTCCAGGGTAAAGATAACGAGCCGCTAGTAAGTAAACTAATGCCTGTCGTCGATCAAAAGCTGACTTACCAGTTTTGAAATCCAAAATATGTAAAGTGCGATCGCTCTCAATAAAAACGCAGTCCATAGCCGCATATAAGCGAAAACAATAATCCTCTTGTTCAACTACTATCGGTTTGGGAAAGCCTTCATCACCAGGAGTTAATTGGATAATATCTTTATCTAAAAGCAACGGAGCATCGTGATATCTTTTCAAGATTTGCAGCACACGTTGCTGGACTTGCTCGCTTGAGTTGGCTAATTTAAGTAGCTGTGCAACTCTTTCTACACCATCTGATTGCTTCAACAGATAGCTGTGATGATGAAACTCATAAATGCCTTTTTGGGCGAGTATCCCAATGCGCTGGGGTGCGGTGGCTTGCGCTAAAAGCGCTTTGACTTGTGGTTCGTGTTGCCGCGCTTTGATAAACCCCCGTCTCATCTGGCAATGCCAGCGTTCTTGCCCGATCGCTGGGGCAATTAGAGACCAAAGGTGATAACTGGCAAAAGGTCGATCGGGGGTTGACATTGCTCAGAAACAGTGAGAAAAAATATAGTGGGGAGAAGTTTAAGCTAAAACTTCCTTAGAAAAGAACTTCGAGAGATACTTGCTGGTACACACGCTTTGCGAGAAGCTTTTATAGTACTGATAATGTACGGGAGCAAGTGGCAAGAATGTCCAGCAAGATAAAATTTGGCACCGATGGATGGCGAGGGATTATTGCCGATGACTTTACTTTCCCAAATGTGCGGAAAGTAACAAGGGCGATCGCCACTTATTTAGAAACAGCCTACACAAAAGATCGACCAGTACTTATTGCCTACGATACTCGCTTTTTAGCTGACCAGTTTGCCCAAACAGCAGCCCAAGTACTAGCAGACTTGGGTTGGAATGTCAAAGTTACTGATCGGGATTGTCCCACACCAGTAATTGCCTACAACGCTCGTCACCTAAATTCCGCAGGAGCGTTGATGTTTACTGCTAGCCATAATCCAGCACCCTACTGTGGTATTAAATATATACCCGATTATGCAGGACCCGCCACTCCAGAGATTACTGATACTATTGTGGCAAATATCGAAAGTGCATCGGATGAGTTGCCTGGAAGCAACCCATCAGGTTCGATTTCGATTTTCGATCCCAAACCTGATTACCTGCAATTTATCTACACTCTACTTGATCTAGAAAAAATCAAAAGCGCTAATTTAAAGGTAAAGTACGATGCGCTCTATTCTACTTCTCGCGGCTATTTAGATGAAGTTTTGCAACATAGTGGAGTTCAGTTAGAAAGTTTCCACGATTGGAGGGATGTTTTATTTGGGGGTGGAATGCCAGAACCCAAAGGAGAACAATTAGTTGAACTAGTGGAAGCAGTAGTGCGCGATCGCGCTGATTTAGGTTTAGCAACAGATGGAGATGGCGATCGCTTTGGTATCGTTGATGAACAAGGAACTTTCCTTACTCCTAATACTGTGCTGCTAGTTCTAGCACGTCATTTAATCAAAAACAAAGGTAAAACTGGTGCGATCGTCCGCACTGTGGCGACAACCCACCTGCTGGATAATTTTGCTGCTAAAAATGGGCTGCAAATTTATGAGACAGCAGTTGGTTTTAAATACATCGGCGAAAAAATGCGCCAAACTGCTGTATTAATTGGTGGAGAAGAATCAGGCGGTTTGAGTATTATCGGGCATATTCCCGAAAAAGACGGGATTTTAGCCGATATGCTGGTGGCAGAAGCGATCGCTTATGAAGGCAAACCGCTGAGTCAACTTGTCAAAGAAGCGATCGCTGAAGCTGATGGCCCACTTTACAACAACCGCCTTGATTTGCATCTCACAGAGGCGCATAAAACCGCCGTCATCGACTCCTTTACCAAAAATCCACCTACAGAGGTAGCAGGAATTAAAGTCAAGGAAGTGGGGCGTAAAGACGGTATTAAGCTCTATTTAGAAGAGGGTAGCTGGGTTTTACTGCGTCCTTCCGGTACAGAACCACTGGTACGCGTCTACCTCGAAACCAACACTCCCGAAAAACTCACCAAAATCGCCCAAGAGTTAGAGAGTGTCATTGCTAAACTAGAGGCAGTAGCAGTTTAATAATTTAGAGTTAGGAGTTAGGAGTTATAAGTTAAGAATTATTAACTCCTAACTTTTATTAAGATATGAAAACTTTCGCTCCTTTTTTGACATCTTTCGTTGTGGCGGTTTGGGTAATAGCGATCGCAATTATTTCAGTCCAAAATGCCACACCCGTATCGTTAAAATTCTTAACATTCCAATCTATTCAAATACCAATGGGTTTAGTGCTGGCTTTTAGCGCCGGTGTAGGGTTAATTGGTATGGCACTGCTGCAACCTCTGTGGGGACTTGCTGGTTTTGGACAGCGTAATTCTCGATTAGAAGACGATGCCGAATTTTTTGTTGACGATGAAGATTTTTAAGGTTGAATAGCTGTGCAGTACCAGAACATTATTACAATCGAACCAGGAAAACGAGGTGGTAAGCCTTGTATTCGAGGAATGCGAATTACTGTATACGATGTTTTATCTTATCTTGCCTCTGGCATGACCTACGAGGAACTACTTGATGACTTTCCTTATTTGACACAAGAGGATATTTTGGCTTGCTTAAGCTATGCGGCTGATCGAGAACGGCAAATGCTGACAATGCAAGCGTGAAGTTATTGTTTGACCATAACCTATCACCTCGGTTAGTTGATCGACTGGCTGATATGTATCCAAACTCTCAACATCTTTTTTTCATAGACTTAGATCAAGCAGATGATCTAACTGTTTGGGATTATGCCCAACAAAGTGGATTTTGCATTGTTTAACCTAGCAAAAGTCGCCTTTACTTCTTCATCACTGGCAAAATCGCTAACCCAAGCGATAATGGTGGAAAATATAGATATTGCGCTTAACAGATAATTAACTATGACTGAAGCCAAATCTGCTCGTGCAGTACGCCGGGGTAGGATTTTTCCAGAAATTCAGTGGACAGAACACCACAAAGTCCAATGGAAAGCTGAACGCCAAGCATTTAAAGAGCGCTGCCAGTCAATTTTTGAGCAGGTACAACCGCAATTTATTAAAACTCACTATAACTGGTACATGGCAGTCGAACCCGAAAGTGGAAAATATTTCATTGACCAGGATGCCTTGGTAGTTGCAGATAAAGCACATGAAAAATATCCCAATGCCAAGCTGTACGTTTTCCGCATTAATGAAACTGGGGTGTGCGGCAGGATATGATTTCGGGCAAGTTTGGTGATGAGGATGAATTATTTTTTGAGATAGATTTGATAACTGCTGATGGATTAGAGATACCAGTAGATGCACTTTTTGATACAGGATTTTCTTGGTGGCTGGCAATTAATAACCAAGATTTAGAAGCACTTGATTGGATTTATGTAGAACAGCAAACAATGCTTACAGCCCAAGGAGATGCAGAATTTGATATTTATTTAGGGAAAGTGCGAATCGACGGACAAGATTTTGATATTCCTGTCCATGTGGGTGAAGGAGTGCCAGAAGTTTTACTTGGTCGCCAGTGGTTAAAACATCGACGGTTGGTGGTGGATATGTCATCGGGGCTGTTAAGGCTAGGATAATTAGACATCTCCGGAAATCAATTAAGACCCCTCTCCAAACCTCTCCCCGAAGCGGAGAGAGGCTTAATTTCCGTGATATCTGTATGTAAATTTAAGGTAACTAAATCTTTTCCGGAGATGTCTATTGCATCACTTTGCGGCGTTGTACTGTGACTTCATTAATATCACAAGCGATCGCACTTTTTTGACGCTGGTTGCTCCTTGCCACATAGCCCCAATTACGGAGTCTTTCAATGCTAATCTGGATAGCGCTTTGACGTGTGGAAAACTCGAAGAATTTCTACTGACTCTTCTTTG
The DNA here is from genome assembly GCA_038249935.1 of Chroococcales cyanobacterium. GTDB lineage: Bacteria > Cyanobacteriota > Cyanobacteriia > Cyanobacteriales > Nostocaceae > Nostoc. Next base: position 3,197 of record JBBSCU010000137.1, on the reverse strand, counting down.
ACTCGGTAAATAACAATGTATGGCGTGCTAGAAATTACTAGCTCCCTTGTACCTTCTATACGTCCAGTTCGCCCCATAAAAGGATAATTCTCAAGTTGACTGGCAGCAAGTTGAATCCTCAATATCACTTCCTGCGCTGCTTGTGGATTCTCTTTCAGGATGTAGCTATAGGCTTGTTCCAAATTACGAAGCGCACGACGTAGCCATTTAATCTGCATTGGTGAGTCTTGCAAAAGTCGCTTTTACTTCCTCATCACTGGCAAAGTCTCCAGCATCCGCCTCTGTAATCCCCTTTTGAATCTCCTCAATTTGCCACTGATACATCTCTAGATAAGCGGCTACTGCCTCATTAAGTACGTAGCTACGATCGCGGTTTATTCCGGCTGCGATCGCATCAAGTGCAGCTTTGCGATCGCTATCTATCCAAAATGTAATGTTTTCTTTGCTCATCATTGTGTCAAATCAAGCTGTCTTATAGAATATAGCACTGCGATATTCTATAAGGCAGCGCAAGCTAAATATCACATTCTCCTTTGGAGTTCGCAAATTTACAGAAAAGTTAGCACTTTAAATCCTCGAAGGTAAGTTTTACCTGTGTAGCTGCAAATTTAATTTAGTCAGGTGCAAAATGCGAGTATTATTTTGGGAATTATATCTATAGAAGTCTTAAGAGAGGAACCTTTATCACATGGTTAAATACGATTCTTCTATCATTCAGACACTAGTACATCAACTATATAGTAAAGCTAACTTCATCGTCATATTCGATGCAGTAATAGGACTTATTCTCGGATCTTTTATAGGTTATGGTACTCTTGCGGTTTATCGAAGTGCTGGAGGGGTTGGGCTTGTAATTGGTGCAATAATAGGTTTATTGATTGGTAATGAAATAGGTCTATCAAAAGCCCTTCTTTATAAATTTCAAGCTCAAATGCTGCTTACTCAAGTTGAGATTGAAAACAATACGCATAGACTAATTGAAATCAGTGCAACCACAAGTGACATGATTGAAGTAGTTCAGGATATGTGCGATACCTACAAAGAAAATACTGCACATGAAAATAGCCTACGTTGGTTGGCAAGCTTTTTTGAAGGATTTTGGAAGAGCGATTCGCACTGTTATAAAATCAAAATGTCCATTCGTGATCTGGATCATCTAGGGCGGCGCGAACAGAAGCTAAATTTGCAAGGTCTTTGAAAGGGCTTGATTTAGCAATTTCTGTAATTGAGTTTAAGGTGAGAGCTAGTTGGTCATTATTACCGGATGCGATCGCATTATCAACGACAGCAAACAAAGCGCGAAAGTTCTCTGCACGTTCATCAAAAGAGCTATCTAGATACGCCATCAGCAACTCTCGCTGGGCATTAATCTTGGTGATTGTTTCTTTTTCCCAAGCTTCAATTTCTCGTCGCTTTGTCTGTTCTTGTTCGGCAATTATCTTATATTCAGTATAGGCTGAAGAAAGTATGTCAACACATTGTGTTTTTTCTAAAGCTGCTATCTCACGCCTTTTAGTCCGTTCTTGCTCTCCAATTTGCTTGCAACTGAGAACAATGCTTGCTAACGATTTTGTGGCGTTAACCGCAGTATATATTGTACCGATACTTGGTAAAAACATTGCTAAATACCTCCCAGAGTTTTGTATTTGGCTTGGATGGTTAAAGTAGCAGGGTTTAATATTCCTTCATTATCTAAAATAGGCATTTTCATAATTTCTGCAAGTGCTTTAATTAAAAGTGCTACCTCTTGAAATTTGCTAGCATCGTGATCGCGATTAAAAGGTTGGGCTTCAAGATCCTGAAGGGCGGATTTAGCACGGTTGTTTAAATTACACACTAATTTAGCCAGTTCCACTGTTCGCCGTTTAACCTGTAATAGAAAATCTTGAGCTGCTTCAATATTGGCAATCTCTATGTTTACCCTAGCTTCGTACTCCCGCGCTTTAGTTAAAGCTTCCTCACCCTTACCAGCAAGTTGAAAACCCCCAACCATCAACGCTGGACCGAGTGTAATACCTCCCAATACAGCACCACCAACCGCCATACTAGTACCACCACCTAACCAAGTTATGGCTCCAGTCCAAGCCGCAGCACCACCAAGTTGTGAGATAGCAGCTTCAGTAGCCCACAATCCAAAGAACTTGGAAACTTGAACTGTACCTATACTCCTTGCTAAGGTAATTGCACCAGAACCTGCTGCTGAGGCTGCAACGGCTGCTGATATACCACCTTTCACCCACTGTTTAGCTTTGATAACTTCTGTTTTGTACTCCTGAATTTGCTGAGTAGAGATGTCTAATCCAGCTACAATGTCCAGATTGTTTTGGGAAGCTCGCTGACCAATTCTTTCAATAAAAGCTATAAAGTTTGAAATTGTACCCTGCTTGATACGAAGTTGCATTTGACCATAGACTTCTGCTGACTGGTTGGTAATTTCCCAGGCTGCTTTTAAGTTTTGTAAGCTACTTTCGTATTTTTGTTGAGCCTGTTCACCAATTTCCTTTGCCTGATTCATATTGCCAATGCCTTTAGCACCTTTGACTGCTCCGAAGGCTCCAGTAGCCAAAGCAGCAGCGCCTAAAATAAGTGGAATCATGAAATACTCCTGATTGTGATTAGTATTTGGTTAGTACTTGTCTACGGGTTAAAAATGAAGACAGGGCATCACCTTATACTTATCTTTCCCAGAAATACCAACTAATTAACATTCAGAAGGTATAAATTTGAGACTGTGATGAATACAGTTGTCAATCCTTTTCGTTTTGAGTGCGATCGCAAGTAGCCGTCGCAAATTGTGATAATTCTGCGATCGCTGTTATTGCCAACTAAAACCTCAGTACAGAGAAAAGGCGATAAAATATTAGTCGCAATCTTGTGGAGATGATTGGCAATGAAAATTAAAGCAGTTATCTGGCAAGAAGACGGCGTATGGTGTGGTTCTGTACCTGCTCTACCAGGATGTCACACTTGGGCAGACAGCTACGAACATCTATTAGAGATGCTGCAAGATGCAATTCAAGGTTGGTTAGAAGTTGGACTTACCGAAGAAGATTTGAACTAAAAGCGATCGCTGATCACTGTAGATTGATTTGACATGAGGAAACCCAGCAATTTATATATTTTTAGCAACTACTCTATTTGTGCGTAGATGCTTTCTAGCAGCTTGCCCCTGGCATCACAATTGTTAGGATGAAAAG
>JBBSCU010000136.1:0-14627 GCA_038249935.1 Chroococcales cyanobacterium | reverse complement strand
GGCTGCGCCTACTCAACCTTTGGGCAAAGCAGCTTTTTGTACTCACAGCTATCAGGTTAGTTATGTGATTACTTTACTCAAGATAATACTTTCTGTAAAGAAAGCAATAATTCGTTGACAGTATAAGGCTTCAACAAAAACGTATTGACACCAATGCCAGTTACTGCACTTAGCTTATTGTCAGACAGAAGTCCACTACTGGCAATAATTTTGACTTGTGGATTTATTTTTCGCAAAGTACGGATGGCAGTTAAACCATCCAGCGAGGGCAGCATAATATCCATTATTACAGCACTAATTTTGTCTATGTTTTTAACATATAATGCGATCGCTTCAATGCCATCACTGGCTACTATAGTTTTGTAGTTGTGAGTTTCTAACGATGTTTTCGTAATCTCTAAAATGGCGGGTTCATCATCCACAACCAGAATCAATTCTCCCTGTCCTGTGGGCGGTATCAAATCTGCTTGCTTCAGTGTTTCCATTCCTTCCACTGCTGGTAAGTAAACCTTAAAGCTGGTGTCAGTTCCCGGTTCGCTATCAACGTTTATAAAACCTTTGTGGCTTTTAATGATACCCAGCACGGTGGAAAGTCCCAGCCCTGTACCCTTACCCACTTCTTTTGTGGTAAAAAATGGCTCGAAAATTCTATCTAAAATTTCTCTAGGAATTCCAATACCAGTATCAGAGACAGTGACCACTATGTAAGACCCAACCTTAGCTTCCAGATTCATTCGGGCATAATTTTCGTCAATTAACAGATTTTCGGCAGAGATTGTCAAAGTTCCGCCATTAGGCATAGCGTCGTGGGCGTTGACGCAGAGGTTCATCAGCACTTGATGCAGTTGGGTACTATCTCCAGAAACCATCCACAAATCCTGTGGTACATCGGTGCTGATTTCTATGGATTTGGGAAATGTCTCTTTAAGAACCTTGGCAAGTTCCACAATTATATGTCTGAGTTGCAAAGTGATGCGTTTCCCTTCCACACCCCGCGCAAATGACAACACCTGTTTAACTAAATCAGCGCCGCGTTTAGCATTAATTTCTAAAATCTCTAGTATATGACGAGTCCGCTCATCCACATCGGGAAATTTGAGCGGTAACAGTTGCGCTCCTGCCAAAATCGGTGTCAGAATATTGTTGAGGTCGTGAGCAATGCCACTAGCCAAGGTGCCAATACTTTCCAGGCGTTGAGCGCGAAACAATTGGGCTTCTAGTTGTTTTTTCTCGGTAATGTCTGTATCAACGGTGAGAATTGATTTAGGTTTCCCCTGTTCGTCGTACACCAAACTCCAGCGACTAGCTACGAGGATTTCCTTATCACTTTTAGTAAGTTTAGTTAATTCGCCCTGCCACATCCCTTTACTAAGAACTTGCAATAGAGCCGCTTCAATTTCCGGGGAAGGTTCGTCATACAAAAGCTCACTAGCATTTTTGCCCCAAGCTTCTGTAGCTAGCCAGCCGTAAAGTGTCTCTGCACCTTTGTTCCATAAAATAATTTGATTGTTTAAATCGCTTACGCAAATGGCATCTGTGGTGACATCAAGTAATGCTGCTTGTTCGCGGATTTTTTCTTCTGCCGATTTGCGATCGCGTAGCGCGGCTTGTCGCTCGCTAATATCAATACTCGCGCAAGTCACCCCGACAATTTCTTGCATTTCATTCCGCAATGGCTCGATAGTTAAGTCGTAATATCGAGTTGCTTCTTTGATTGTAATTGATACTTCTTTTCGTGTTCCTATGCCCGTGGTCAATACTTGAAGTTTAATAGTAGTAAGACGTTGAGCATCTTCTATTGGGATGATATCTAAGTCTTGTTTGCCCAATATTTCCTCAACCGTCAATCCATAGGAGGGATTGTAAACCCAGGTGTAACGTAACTCCATATCCTGGTTATAAACAAAGATTGGGGAGTTTTTGAGAGCAACCCGAAATCGTTCTTCACTCTGTCGCAGTGCATTGTCTGCCCGTTGACGTTCGATTGCATAACGCATTGAGCGCACCAGCGAGTCGCCAGTGACTTGCCCTTTGACTAAATAATCCTGCGCTCCTTCTTGCATTGCCCTAATTGCCAGGGTTTCATCGTCTATACCCGTCAGCACAATTATCGGAGTTGCTTTTGCTTGATTGTGGGCAATGACAAAGGTTTCCAATCCCTGACTATCTGGTAGCGAAAGGTCTAACAGAATTACATCAAAATCTTCTCTAGATAAGTCTTTGAGAGCTTCCAAAAGGCGTTCAACGGGCATTAACTCAACTACATTCGTGGTAACTTCCTTTAATAACTCGTGTAATAAAAAGACATCACCAGGGTTGTCTTCTACTAACAAAACTTTTATATTATTAGCTGCCATTTCCATTACTCCGGTGGCAGTTTTACGATCGCAAACCAAAAATTTTCTATTGATTTTACAATCTTAACAAATTGATCAAAATCTACTGGCTTAGTTATATAACAGTTTGCAGAAAGGTTATAAGCTTCAAGGATGTCTTCTTCAGCTTGGGAAGTCGTCAAAATAACCACAGGAATTCGTTTGAGGTTTTCATCTCCTTTAATTTCTGCCAGTACCTCCCGCCCATCTTTTCTAGGAAGGTTCAAATCGAGTAGTATAATATCTGGATGGGCTGCTTGAGCATATTTTTCCTGTTTTCGCAAGAATGCTATTGCTTCTACACCATCTTCAACCACGTTTAAGTGAACCGAGATTTTGCTGTCTTCCAAGGCGATGCGTGTGAGTTGGGCATCGCCAGGATTGTCATCTACTAACAAAACCTCAATAGGCATAATTGCCTTTTCGCTGCTCACGATTGTTTACCTGCTCTATCTGGAATTGTGAAGTAGAAAGTCGAGCCTTGACTCGGTTTCGACTCAACCCAGATATGTCCGCCGTGGCGTTCTATAATTTTCTGACAAATTGCTAGACCAATTCCAGTACCTGGATACTTGTTTATACCATGCAATCGTTGAAAAATTATAAAAATTCGTTTAGCATACTGGGCTTCTATACCTATACCATTATCGCGCACCCAAAACAAATATTCGTTGAGTTGAGTGGGGAGTGGGGAGGATGAGGTAGTATTTTGTTCCCCAGCTTTTATATCTCTCTTCACTACCCCAATATGAATTTGTGGCTGCCGATTCTGGCAAAATTTGATTGCGTTGCCGATGAGGTTTTGAAATACTTGTATCAATTGGGTGGCATCAGCCATCACTTCAGGTAGAGGATCATGAGTGACAGCTGCTTTACTTTCGGCGATCGCCAGTTGAAGATTAGCGATCGCAACTCCTAATACAACATTACCATCAGTTGGCATAAAAGGCTGACCACGGCTACTGACGCGGGAATAGTTCAATAAATCATTAATTAGCGTCTGCATCCGGTGTGCCCCATCTACAGCGTAGGTGATAAACTGATCGGCATTGGCATCTAGTTTATTTTTGTATCTTCGCTCTAGTAGCTGTAAATAACTAGTTACCATCCGCAACGGCTCTTGCAAATCATGAGAAGCGACGTAGGCAAACTGTTCTAATTCGCCATTGGAACGCGCCAGTTCTTGACTTTGCTGGGTTTCTTTTTCTAATAGTTGCGCTTGAGATAAAGCAATTCCAATTTGGTTAGCCAGTTGCTCTAACAACTCCGTCTCAGAGTTATTCCACTGTCGGGATGCAGCACACTGATTAGCCACTAACAAGCCCCAAATACCTTGCCTGACGATAATTGGTACTACGAGGTTAGCTCTGATAGCAAACTGCCTCAGAAATTCTCGATGGCAGGGGCTAATATCAGAAGATTCAATGTCTTCAATTTTACTAACTCTTCCTTGGCGATATTTTTCTAAGTATTCTTCTTTAAAACAGGTGTCGAGCAGATTTTTTCCTAGAATTACCGGCCAACCAGGTAGCACCGTTTCTTGTACCACTGTTCCCGAACCGTCAGCCTCTAGTCGAAAAATTAAAACTCGGTCAGCTTGCAGTAGTCTTTGTACCTCTGTTACCGCAGTCTGAAGAATTTCCTCAATTTGTAAAGATTCTCGAATTTTTAGAGTGATTTCAGCAAATAGTTGCGATCGCAGATTCTGCCGTTTTAATTCCTCTTCTGCTTGCTTGCGATCTGTGATATCAGTATAAGAACCAACCATCCGTACCATATCACCTAATGCGTCCCAAAGTGCCTGTCCTCGATCTAGAATCCATTTATAGCTGCCGTCTTGGCATTGGACTCGATATTCACAGACGTAAAACGGTGTTTTCTTGGCAAAGTGGTCTTGGAAGGCTTGAAGTACCCAATCTCGCTCATCGGGATGGATTCGTTTTATCCATTCATCCCAACCGTTGGAAACTTCGTCGTCTTTATACCCCAGCATTTTTTTCCATTGAGTTGAGAAGAACACTTGATTAGTCTTGAGGTTCCAATCCCAAATCCCATCATTATTACCATCTAATACTAATTGCCAGCGTTTTTCACTCTCTTCTAGTGCTTCTGCTGTTTTCCGTTGTTCAGTAATGTCTTGGAAATAAACAGATAAGCCGTCTCTTGCAGGATAAGCGTGGACTCGAAGCCAGCAGTTTAGTGGCGGATAAAACTCCTCAAATTCCACACTTACCTGTTCTAAAATTGCCCGATGATACTCACGATGGAATGCTGTGCCGATGATTTCTGGAAACACTTCCCAGATGTTTTGACCCAATATTTCATTCTGGTTTTTTTGCAACAGCCGTTCTGCTTGGCCATTCACGTAGGTATTGACGTAGGTGAATCGCCACTTTTTATCCAGGGCAAAAAACCCATCAGTGATGCTTTCGAGCAGATTAGTCATCCGGGTTCTCGCAGCTTCAGATTCAGCGCGGGCTGCTTGCTCGTGCGTCATTAGTTTCTCGGTAATTTGAGATACTTCAATTACATTTCGCCTGAGTTCTAGTTGGTCGATTACCAAACGACTTAGAGCTACAAACGCCTCCATTTGTTTTTGGCTCAATTGCCGTGGAACTTGGTCAATTACACACAGAGTCCCCAGCATATCTCCCTTCGGAGTAATTAGGGGTACATCGGCATAAAATCGTATATATGGATAGCCAGTTACTAGCGGATTATTCGCCAATTTTTCATCAGCTAGAGTATCCGTAACCACTACAACGTTACGTTGCTCTTGGCAAAGGTAAGAGAACCCACTACTCCGAGGTATTTCTGATATGTCTAAGCCTACTTTTGACTTAAACCACTGACGGTTTTCATCAATAAAATTTACCAAAGAGATGGGAGTGCCACAAATAAATGCCGCTAACTGAGCAAGATTGTCGTAGGCTTCTTCGGGTTCACTGTCAAGAATTTGATACTGGCGCAGAGCTTCTAGCCTTGCCATTTCTATATCAATGTGTGCAGATTTCATTAACTTTTATTAATAAATTTAAATGTTATATTTAGTCAGCAGCATGGCTATCTAAAGAACAGATTAACATTTTTTAATAATCCTAGTCATTTTCCCACCTCTGACTGTTCAGGGAAGTCTGTTTAAATTTTTTCAAAATGCTACATCTCATAACCTATATTATTTAAACGTCTAAAGAAATCTTGCATACTATAGGACTCCTATTTGATTTTTGAACAAAATTAGGTATTGTAGGGTGTGTTAGAACGAAGTTCGTAACGCACCATTATCAAGGGTTTGATGCGTTACGCTGTCGCTAACACAACGCCAGTTCGCTCAAGTCGGGAAACCCACCCACACGACTGGCTCCCCTACATATCTTTTCAGAAATCAAACCGGATTCCTATAGTTAAATTCTTTTATAATATGCATCATATTTTTAGTGATTTGGTATGTAAGATGGTGCGTTAGCTTATGGCGTAACGCACCCTACGAAAATTACTAAATCCTAACTCCTAACTTTGCACTATTCACGCCATCACCATGCCGCCATCGACATTAAATACTTGTCCGGTAATGTAGGCTGCGGCAGTATCGGCGGCGAGAAAGCGCACCATCCCAGCGACTTCTTCTGGTTGACCAAAACGAGCGAGTGGGATGTATTTGAGAATATCTTCGGGGTTCTTGAGATCGCTGGTCATGTCGGTGGCGATGAATCCAGGGGCGACGGCGTTAACTGTAATGCCGCGAGAAGCAAGTTCTTTGGCAACGCTTTTGGTAAAGCCGATGACACCTGCTTTGGCGGCGCTGTAGTTTGATTGACCTGGGTTGCCTATTTGTCCAGCTACGGAGGTAATATTGATAATCCGCCCCGATCGCTGTTTGAGCATGATTTTACTGATGGCGCGTGTACATAAAAAAACACCAGTTAAGTTAAGGTCTATCACAGCTTGCCAATCTTCTAACTTCAAGCGCAAAAGCAGTGTGTCGCGGGTAATACCTGCGTTGTTGACTAAGATATCCACGCGGCTAAACTTTTCAATGACGGTTTTAACTAGTGTGTCTACTTGATCACTTTTAGAAACATCTGCTTGAAAAGCGATCGCTTGACCTCCCCCATCGATAATTTCTGTAACAACTGCGTCGGCAGATGCACTCGAACTGGCATAATTAACAACTACATTGGCTCCATGTGCAGCTAATTCAATTGCGATCGCTCGCCCAATTCCCCGCGAAGCACCTGTGACAATAGCCACCTGTCCCCGTAAGCCCTGCAAATTTTCACTCAAAACTTCCATGAAATATTCCTCAACATTTTGAATCACCGCGCTAGTTATCTTATGGTGATTTGTATTTAATACTTATAGACTTTGAATGTTAAATTTAAATATTACCCTATAACTACACCACCCGAAACAAGGCATCTATACCTTTTGGATTGGTAGTGAAATGCAACAACAATAAAAATAAAATGAGTTTACACTGATTCCAGATAGCAAGTAATAATATTGGAATCAAACAATAGAAAATCGGTGTGTATGACATGGCAACTAAAAAACAATTTAACAGCTTTGAAGAGATGCTCTCTGCTTCTGATGTACCTGTATTAGTTGATTTTTATGCTGAATGGTGTGGCCCGTGTCAAATGATGGTGCCAATTTTAGAACAAGTCAATGCCCAACTCAAGGATCGCTTACGGATTGTCAAAATCGACACCGAAAAGTATACCGAGTTGGCTAGTCAGTATGAAATCTCCGCTCTACCAACTTTAGTCTTATTTAAGCAGGGTCAGCCTGTGGAACGGATTGAGGGTGTAAAACAAGCAGCAGATTTGGTAAGACATCTACAAACAATTATTTAATAGCGTTAAGAATTTGGCTTTTAGCTCCTTGATGCGCGAAATATTGCATCTTTTTCAATAGGGTAGCGCAGCTAGCTGTGCTACCTAAAAATCATCATTCGATTGAACTCATAGCAGATAAAACCTTAAGCAAATATTAAGTATATCTACTTGTATGTCTTCAGAAAGTAGTTTAGAAATTGAAATCGCTATACGGTGTAGATATAACAAAATATATTGACAAGTGAGATAATTTATGGAATACAAGTGGGAAGCACCTGAAAAAGCCTATATTTGGGTGAATATTGATTTTGATAAAGTTAAACATAGAATAAATGCGGTGACTTGTCAGATTGAGCAAGTTTAGGACTTACGCATTGACAAGAAATACCAAATATGAATATGGTTAAAAGCCACATCTTTCGTAAGGGTTTAGCATTGCTAAACCCCTACAGCGTGGTCTATTTACGTAGTTTACCGCCGTAGGCATCATAAGGATAATTAATAAAAGCCTGAAACGACCTATTTTCCTTAATTCACATCACGGTTAATTTGTATAGTGCGTAAGTCCTAAAGTTATACAAAAGTATCAACTTACTAATACAACTAGTAACTCACCCAAAAGAAACAATTAAGTTATCTGTAGGGCGTGTCTAAGACGGGCTACTTTTTGTGTATATCATCTTTTTTGCTCAAGAACGTCGTACGTTCAAACAACACCATTCTTTTCTTTTCCACAGAGTAGCAACAACCCAACCATTCTGCTCTAAGGCATCAGCAACAGCTGTAGATTGTTCCAGTAAAATACCACTGAAGATAGCCCAAGTTTCAAGTTTAGCGATCGCACTTATTTGTGGAAGTAACTCAATAATCACATCAGCCAAAATATTGCAGACGATCCCATCCACTGGGTTTTCAACCAGTTTTGTCAAAACGTCTACACTTCCCTGGGCTGGTAATAAACGTTCTGAGCTAATATCGTTAAGATCACGATTACTGATAGTTGATTGTATTGCTAAAGGGTCAGTATCCACCGCATAAACTTTCTCTGCTCCCAGTAGCAACGCCCCAATGGAGAGGATACCAGAACCACAGCCAATATCCGCAATTACCAAATGTTCATGTTTGCCACCAGTACCTACAAACGACTGAGGAACACCACTCAACCGCATTTCCAGGGATTCCAAACATAGTTGAGTAGTGGCGTGTCCGCCCGTACCAAATGCTACACCAGGGTCAAGACGAATTACTAGTCGATTCGATGCTTCTGGTAATGGTAGCCATGCCGGGTTAATTAGGAAGCGATCGCCTATTTCTTGGGGATGCCAATATTGTTTCCAGCTAGTCGCCCAATCTTCCTCATCAATCAATTGCCACTGCACTAAGGGAGATGACAATCCTACGCAGAGGGCATCTTGGCGTAACCACAGCGACAGCGCCGCTAAATCTAGTAGCTGTGTTTGAATTGTTGACAAATAAGCCCTTACTAAAGATAAGTTTCCCTTGTTTTCACTCGCTGTACCACGAGAGCCAAAATTTTCCAGTCGCCAAAAGATAGAATCTTCTAGGTCTGGCTCACATAAAATCTGTAGTTCCCACCAGGTGTTTATCATCTTTGAGTGCTGAGTTATGAGTTATGAGTTATGAGTGCTGAGTTATGAGTTATGAGTTATGAGTTATGAGTTATGCTCCTAATTCTTCACTCTTAACTTTTTTCTTCACTCAGCACTCGTTACTCAGCACTCAGCACTCATAAAGTTACTGTATATGCGTCCCGGATACCAGAGACTTTAATAATTTCATCCAAAATGCCCTCAGGTAAAGGATCATCTATACTGAGAGCCATTACTGCATCACCACGGACGATTTTGCGACCTACTTGCATACTGGCAATATTCACGTTGAAACTGCCGAGTAAAGAACCGAGTTTGCCGATAATCCCTGGCATATCGCGGTGCAATGTAAAGAGCATATATTTACTGGGGGGAACGTTAATCGGGAAACCATCAACGTCGGTTAAGTGGATTTCCTTTTCACCCAACAAAGCGCCTGTGACAGAATGAGTACCTAAAGTACCCGTGGCTTCAAGATGGAGGGTTCCGGCATAGTCTCTAATGGAAGCATCGCGGGTTTCAATCACCCGGATTCCCCGTTCTTTAGCTTCTATGCTAGCATTTACGTAATTTACCCGTTCCCGCAAAGCTTGGTAAAGTAATCCTTTCAGGGCAGCTACCACCAAAGGCTGACTTTTGTTGGTCGCTAGTTCTCCTTGCAGTCGAATATTAAGTACTTCCACCCGTCCGCCAGCTAGCTGTCCCACCAGATTACCTAGAGTTTCTGCTAGCTGCATATAGGGTTTGAGTTCTTCCAACACATCGGGGCCGAGTCCAGGAATGTTGACGGCTGAACGGGCTGGTAGTCCTAAAAGTACATCCCGAATTTGTTCGGCAACATCAATGGCCACATTCACTTGAGCTTCAGCGGTTGAGGCTCCCAAGTGGGGAGTCAGGATAACTTCCTTGCCTAGCGATCGCAATTCAGATTCACCCAGTGGTTCTGACTCGAACACATCCAAGGCTGCACCTGCTATTTTACCAGCTTTCAGAGCTGCTACTAAAGCTACTTCATCAATGAGGCCACCACGAGCGCAGTTGACAATCCGGGCTGTGGGTTTCATCTTTGCCAGGGTCACGGCATTGATTAAGTGGGTGGTTTCTGGGGTTTTAGGGATGTGTAGAGTGATATAGTCTGCTTGCTGGAAGAGCAAATCCAGTTCTACCAACTGACAGCCAATTTGTTCAGCTCGGTCTGTGGAAATAAAGGGGTCATAAGCTAGGAGTTTCATCCCCATTGCCTTAGCCACTGCGGCAACATGGGAGCCGATTTTACCCAAGCCGACAATGCCGAGAGTTTTTTTGTAAACTTCCGCGCCGATAAAACTATTGCGATCCCACGCACCGCGTTTCACCGAAGCGTTAGCATCGGGGATGTGGCGAGATAGAGCCAAGATCATGGCTAGCGCATGTTCAGCGGCGGCAATTGTATTTCCCTCTGGAGAATTGACTACCACAATTCCCCGGCGTGTGGCAGCGGGAACATCCACATTATCCACACCCACACCAGCACGACCAATGATTTTTAGTTGCGTACCGGCTTCAATAACTTCTTGGGTGACGCGCGTACCAGAGCGAATCATCAGCGCATCATACTCACCAATAATTTCGATCAGTTCCGCTGGTTTTAGACCTGTTTTGACATTAACAGTAGCAACTTGCGAAAGAATGTCAATTCCAGCTTGGTCAATAGGATCGGAAACAAGAACCTTAGACATGATTACTTCATTAAAAGCTACAGGTTTTGCTACACAAGACTTTTTAGTTTAGTATTTATCTGTTGCAATTCCGCAAAAATTATTCGTTTTAATATCAACTTAACCTTAACTTTACACTTGGTAGCGATGGTGTTAGAGCGTGAGTTGCAGAGATAATCTGCTACTGACTGCTAATATTTGAACATGAGTGGCTGTTTGTGCCACCTGCCGCTAAATATAAAGCATGAATAGTACTAACACTTAAATATTTATTATATAGTTAAAAGCTACCAAAATTTTGTCAGGTTAAGCGTTAGAATTTCGCTAGCTGAGAAATCGCTATAATTCTGGAGAGCTAAATATCCTTTGAGTTTTGAGGAAACCAGCCATGTTAGAGTACAACTTGCCAAGGTACTTGCCCTCAGCCGAGGAACTACCAGACTCTGATGAAACACCTGTGGATAATGAACTGCAAGAATTGATACCAGGCTTGCTGAAGGCAATACTGCTGATACTTTGGGCAGAACGCATGGACTGGTTGTTTGCGATAGATATGGGTATTTATTATCACCCAGATAAACCGCCTATTGTGCCAGATGGCTTTTTGAGTTCAGGCGTAGAGCGGTTTTATGATGAGGAACTGCGTCCCAGTTATGTGCTGTGGGATGAAAATGTTGTGCCGATTTTCGTGCTAGAAGTGGTTTCCCAAAATTATCGTAAGGAATACACTACTAAATTGGATGAATATGAGGCTTTGGGTGTACTTTACTACGTGATTTATTCCTCTCGTCGCCGCCGCAAACCGCATTTGGAAGTACATAAGTTAGTTAATGGTAAGTATGAATTGCAGCAAGGAAACCCTGTTTGGCTACCAGAAATTAGCTTAGGAATTGGTTGCGAAAGGGGAAATTATTGCGGCGTAACAAGGGAATGGATGTATTGGTATGATGAGCTAGGACAACGGTATCTCACACCCTCTGAACAAATAAAACAAGAAGCACAACGCGCCGAACAAGCAGAAGAACGGGTGCAACAATTAACAGAACAATTAAGAGCGCTGGGAATAGACCCAGATAATCTGAGTTAACTGAAAATATTGCTAAATATTTTTAACAAGATCGAAAAAAACGGTTTTTTCAGATTTATGTATATGCTATAAATCCGGTTTTTCTATTGAAAGCTATCAGTAAAGAAAAACTATTGCTTTTTAGGAATAACATTCCTGATTCCACTTTTAGTAGAGACAGTATCACCTTTGTAACGAGGAATGATATGAATACTGGCGTGCATAATATTTTGACCGGCGGCTCGGTTGATATTCATTCCTATATTAAAACCATCAGGTTCAAATTCCATTTTGATAATTTCTTGTACTTTGTTCACCATAAACCAGCAAGCAGATTGCTCTTTAACTGGCAATTCAAAATAACTGCTAACATGGCGTTTTGGAATAACCAAAATATGTCCTTTACTTATAGGATAGCCATCAAAAATAGCATAAGCAGTTGCAGATTCAGTTAATAGTTTCAGATTTTTATGAGGATTACAGAATATGCAATAATTAGATGAATTTCGCTGATGATTATAGTGAACATACTCATATAATTCCCGATGTTCATCTAAACAAATTGAAGGAAAGGGAAGTTTGACAACACACTGATAGGTAGGTTTTTTATGGACATAATGTTCTCGAAACCCTTCTTTTTTGATATCCCTTCTTACAGCATAATAAGCTTTACCTCCTGGTTTTAATAAATGTGATACTTCCATAAGAACATTAGTTTGTTCTTCAGTAAATAAAACATTTAAAACATAAAAGCAAATTATTGTATCGAATTTATTATCAGGATATTCTGGAAAATAAGAAGGGTCATAGCCTGTAATATCACAACCTTTTTGGCGCAATATTTTAACATCATTACCAAAGCCACAACCAAAGTCTAGTATTTTGCCTTGTAACAGGTTTTGATTTAATAAAAACTGTGCAGGAAATGAGAGATAACTTCTTTCGATCGCGGTAAGATGACTAAATTGATTTTGTTGCTGTTTCATGGAATTTTGGTGCTGATGTCCCAAAATTATTATTCCCAATATCCCTTTAGGTTATGCGATGTCTACGACCAATACGCTTGGGTTAAGGGTTATTGTTGTAGATAATTGATCTTTGAAGACGCGATAAATCGCGTCTCTACATCAGGGTTTTGGGCTTATCTGAACCGTATTGTGTCTACGACTGGCTATTCGGCGATCGCATCAGGGTCAATACCTAGCTCACGTAACTTAGCTGCTAATATATCAGCACGTTGGCGTTCTTGTTCAGCTCGTTGGCGTTCTTGTTCAGCCCGTTGGCTTTCCTGTTCAGCCCGTTGGCTTTCCTGTTCAGCCCGTTGGCTTTCCTGTTCAGCCCGTTGATGTTCCTGTTCAGCTTGTTCGCTGCTCCACAACAGCAAATTTCCTTCTCTATCCCACCAGCGCAGCCAATTCATGGTTTGGCATAATCTTTCACCTTGCCAAATTCCGAGAAATAACTCTAACTCAGGAATCCAGTAACGTCCATTGGTATCTGCTTGTGGCAAGGTATATTCTGCATTTTGCAAGCACCGTACTTCTAGACTTGGTTCGTAGGGGTCGTAGGTTACATAGGTTGGAACTTGGAGAATCTTTTCGTAATAATAGAGTTTACCGTAGGGTGGAGTTGAGCGGACTGATAGTTCTCCACCTTCTGTGTCTGAGAGAAATTCCATCACCACAGCCACAGCAGCGCCTTCTAAATTTGGGGTATAGCTGCGACGAACTACATTTGTTCCTACAGACTGCACTTGAGGAACGTAAAGCCAATCAGGGGCTTTGACGACAATTTTTTTGTTTACTGTGGCTACCAGTCCAAAATTAGAGCCAATCAGCATCTGGGGTTGGATGCGTCCTGTGCTTCCCAAAGCATCGGTAAGCGCAGCAGCGATCGCGGGTTGTTGAATATTTTCCACTGGATCGTCAGGTAAAATGAAGTCGGTAGGAAGTGCTTCCCAAGTAACAATAGGTTCTTTTTGGATGGGTTGAACTTGTAGAACCATAAAACTACTCCTAATCTCAATGCCTAGTATATTAGTTATTTTTAACAAATCTTCAGCCAGCATCGCTTTTAAGCTAAAAACTCAGAAATCTGGAAAGATTTCTCTGACAGGTGTATATACTCGTAGACAAGCACTTAGCAGGCCTGAGTATGATAGTTGAGTGGTTCGCACCGGTGGCATCCATCATCCTTTGGCGGGCCAGGGAGCAAACCCGGCATATCAGCAATTGACGGCACCCAGGAAGTCTGGGGTGCGATGCTCGGCTCTACTCTCAGTAACATAGTTGTATTTGTACCGTTAATTATGGTAACGGGTGAAGCCGGGCAACTTTACGCCGATATGGCGATCGCCCTTTCCGCTTCTTCCCTATTCTCCCTGTTTGCTGCCTTAACTTTGGTGCCAATGTTATCGGGATTATTCCTGAAGCAATCGGAAGCGATGCAAATGATGGAAGGCGGCGAATATCGCGGCGGTAATTGGTTTGAGCGCTTAGTGGCAAAAACCTCTACGGTTTTTCGTCATTTCCAGGGCAAATTTGAAAACTTTCTCACATCTACAGTCAGAGCGATTCGACAATCTGAACAGGTTCAAAAATATCTGCGATCGCAATCAGAAGTTGAGCGGATCTTGTACGTTGATCGTCCGGGGGCACTGCGCGGGATTGCGACGATCTTAAAGCCAGAATTTGCTACCACTACCGGGTTAGCTGAGATGGTAGATCGGTTGCGTGCCCAAAGTAGCAACTTTGCTGGATACCGATTTATCATTCCCAGTCGAATTTCCATTTTCCGCGATCCGGGTAAGGAGTTTGAAATAGATATTGTGGGCGCTGAATTAAATCAAATCAGCGACTTGTAAAAGCAAATTACCAGCAAATTGCGATCGCTTTCGGGAGTGCAGAATGTGGGTTCTAACTTTGTGATGGGAGCCGGAGAATTGCAAGTAATTCCTAACCGGGAACGCATCGCTGAAGTGGGACTCTCGGAAGCTGAAATTGGTTTGATGGTAGAAGCCGCATTGGGTGGCCGAATTGCCT
>JBBSCU010000135.1:0-14695 GCA_038249935.1 Chroococcales cyanobacterium | reverse complement strand
TTCAGCCGTAGCAAAATCACCTTGATTCGTCGCTGTAAACGCTTGATTTGCCCACTCATCACCTTGTTTTAACTGTTCTTGAGTAATGGGCGGTTGAGATTGTGCCATGACTGGTGCACTCCAGCCAAACAGAAGTAACAGACTGAGAAAAATACTAATTAACTTAATCATCTGGTTTTACCTGTGTCTATTTTGAAAATGGGGAGTGGGGAGTAGGGAGTCAAGTGATTAATGCCCAATGCCCAATGCTCAATGCTCCATGCCCATAATTACAATAATGACAATTGTTCATTAGGCGGCGTGAATCCCAAATGCTTGTATGCTGCCTTAGTCGCCATCCTGCCGCGATGAGTCCGAGTTAAATATCCAATTTGCATCAGGTAAGGTTCGTACACCTCTTCAATGGTTTGGGTATCTTCACCCGTCGTTGCTGCCATTGTTTCCAACCCCACAGGACCACCGTTAAATTGTTCAATTATCACACTCAACATCTGGCGATCTGTCCAATCTAAACCGCAAGGATCTACTTGAAATAGTTCCAATGCTTCAGATGCAACACTTTCATTAATCTCCCCAGATACTTTTACTTCCGCATAATCCCGGACTCTTCTAAGTAGCCTATTAGCAATCCGTGGCGTTCCGCGTGAACGACGGGCAATTTCTGTGGCACCATCTTCTGTAACCGGGGTTTTGAGTAATTGAGCAGTTCGCAGTACAATTTTAGTCAGTTCGTCAACTTCGTAAAATCGGAGTTTTTGAATTAAACCGAAGCGATCGCGCAATGGTGAAGTTAAAGCACCCACACGGGTTGTAGCTCCCACTAGAGTAAACTTTGACAGAGGCAAACTTCTGATCCGAGCGCCCGAACCCTTACCAATGGTAATATCTAAGCGATAATCTTCCATCGCCGGATAGAGAATTTCCTCTGTCATCCGCGAGAGGCGATGAATTTCATCTACAAATAAAATATCACCTGGCTTCAGGTTCACCAGTAGCCCGACAATATCTCGTGGACGTTCTAGGGCTGGCGCACTGGTAATTTTGTAATTTACCCCCATTTCCGATGCTAAAATCATGGCCATTGTGGTTTTGCCCAATCCCGGCGGCCCATAAAGTAGCAAGTGATCCAACACCTCACCACGAGACTTGGCTGCTTTGATGGCAATATCTAGCACATCTTTTAAATCTTTTTGCCCAATGTAATCGGCAAATCGTTGTGGTCGAATTCCCTCTTCCTGCTTGTCTTGTTCATCAATAGCAGCTTCAGGTTGCAAAATCTTGTCTGTGGAAGGTGCTTTCGCCGAATCTCGAAGCTGCTTTGGTTCTCCGTTGGATTCTGGAGGCTGTTTTTTCGATGAGATTATCGCCATAATTCAGCTATCTACTTTTAAGGGAACAGAATAATTCGTAATTCGTAATTCGTAATTCGTAATTTGTAATTAGGAGTGAGGGGAGGAGAAAGAATAATCAATGCCCCATGCCCAATGCCCAATGCCCAATGCCCAATGCCCAATGCCCAATGCCCCATGAATAATGCCCGTGAAAATTTTAGTTTGAGAATACCCGCGCCAATTTAAAATTTAAATTCGGTCAATTACCCAGAAGTACAAAAGTTATTATGTTATCTAAAAGAATCTTACCGTGCTTAGATGTCAAGGCGGGACGGGTTGTAAAGGGAGTTAACTTTGTCAACCTCCAAGATGCAGGCGATCCGGTAGAACTGGCCAAGGTTTACAATGAAGCCGGTGCGGATGAGTTAGTGTTTCTAGATATTACAGCCACTCATGAAGACCGAGCTACTATTTTGGATGTCGTCTACCGAACTGCTGAACAGGTCTTTATTCCATTGACTGTGGGTGGTGGTATTCAATCCTTAGAAAATATTAAAGCTTTGTTACGAGCCGGCGCAGATAAGGTTAGTATTAATTCTGCGGCAGTAAGGGAACCAGACTTGATTAATCGGGCAAGCGATCGCTTTGGTAATCAGTGCATAGTTGTTGCTATTGATGCCAGACGCAGAATTAACCCAGAAAATCCAGGTTGGGATGTGTATGTGCGGGGTGGCAGGGAAAATACAGGCTTAGATGCCCTACTTTGGGCACAAGAGGTTGAAAAACGGGGAGCCGGAGAACTGCTAGTCACAAGT
Source organism: Chroococcales cyanobacterium (assembly GCA_038249935.1). Lineage (GTDB taxonomy): Bacteria > Cyanobacteriota > Cyanobacteriia > Cyanobacteriales > Nostocaceae > Nostoc. The sequence continues at coordinate 12,549 of JBBSCU010000135.1, read as the reverse complement.
ATGGATGCTGATGGCACCCAAGCCGGGTATGACATTGAGATCACACGGGCAATTGCCGATGCTGTAGGAATCCCAGTCATCGCTTCTGGTGGTGCAGGTAATTGTGAACATATCTATACAGCCCTAACTGAAGGCAAAGCTGAAGCTGCATTACTGGCATCTTTATTACACTACGGACAACTGAGCGTAGCAGAAATCAAAAATTATTTAAGCGATCGCAACGTGCCAGTAAGAACATTCCCCTGAGTGACTGTTTAGCATTTAATGACATCTATCTTAGGTTAGACACACTTCCTTAAAAGGGTGTTAATATTATTTCACAAGTATTAATAAATATTAAAAAATATGTTGATTCCTATTTTACTTTTTGATGTGGCTCTAGTGGCGTGGTCGCTGCACTTAATGGAAAAAGCCTACGAAAGTAAGGAATTTTCTCTAATGTTGGCTGGTACATTGGTTGCTCTGGCTGCTGCCGCCATGCTGGTAGTTTACTTTTTGATGGGGCACTGTATGACCTATTTGTTGAAGGTGTCGTAGAGAGTGGTGAATGCTAAATGGAGATATTTAAAATTTAGTTTCTACAAAAATCTTGACAAAGTACTAATAACTAAGCGAATATATATAATGGATTTTAAGGGGTTATAGCGCAGTTGGTAGCGCACCTCAATGGCATTGAGGGGGTCAGCGGTTCGAATCCGCTTAGCTCCATTTTTTAAAATCTAACCCTATCGGTTAACCGATAAAGTTAGGAAAGTTTTTCAAAAGGTTTTATTTGCTGTCTAGCAAGCCAGTCTCGAAAGTTGGAATGATAGAGACTGTAATGGGTTCCTGAAGAGGTTCGTTGTTGCTGTAAGAACTCTAGCCAATTTTCTAGAACTTCCCCAACTTCATACTCGTCAGTATCAATAATACAAGCGATCGCTGCGGCAGTTTGCGCCAACGCTTCCACTGATATTGCTTTTTGCTGCTGTATTAAGACATTTAACACATCTATGCTATGTTCCATTCCTTGTTTGAATGGAATCATTTTGTGTAAATGCTGCTGATAATATGCTTCCAGAACTGGGGGGAGTTGATTGTATTGCAATGGTTCCGGGTATAAATTTTCTGCGTTAGCGTAGCTTACCATTCGCGGAGCGTCTCGTAGAGAAGGTATCGCACTTATTATTTGACTGAGATACATAAAATTATTTTCGCTCGAAGTGGTAAGGCGATCGCAGAATTCTTGCTCATTAATCTGGTGATTACTCAACCAAGATTTAAGATTTGACCTCTCCCCCAACCCCTCCCCTACAAGGGGAGGGGAGTAATCTTGTCCCCCCCTTCCCTCGTAGGGAAGGGGAGTTAGGTAATTTTGAATATATGCTTGAATATCTTGGCGACTTTCTTCTGGATAATCTGCTAAATCCAGACTTTGCGACGGCGTTTCAATTAATAAACCCGACTTCTCCCGCAAGAAAGGTCTACGAGTGAGGAGAAAATAGACCCCATCCGGGAGATAGCGGGGGAGATAAAACAGATTTGTCCCAGGTGGTGGGCTGTTGCGGTCAATGCAATTCAACCCATCAATGGCAATTATCAGTTTTTGATGAGGTTCTAACTTATCGCTGATTTGCTGGAGAAGATTAGAGAAAAACCAACTTCCTTCTGTGGCGTTATCAGGGAGAGAGGCGTAATTCAGCGAGTATTGATTAATGAGTTGCGTACAAATATTTACGAGAAATTCGTCAGCACGATTTTTACCCTCAAGTTCGGCATTGTAATAAATAACTTGAGGATTATCTGTTGCGTATTTGGCGAGGATGGCACTTTTACCGCTACCGGGTGCGCCAATGATAGTGAAATAACCCTGGTTATGGCGGTGAAGAAAGTTGTTAATAGCCGTGAAGACAAATTCACGACTGACAAAGTTGTGGCTTTTTTCTTGAATGATTTCCTCAAACTCCGGGGGATGTCCTCTGAGATGATTAGTAGTGGGTGGTCTGGGTGGCGAATTCATAGTTATTTTTGTATCTATTCTCCAGCCTGTTGTTTAAGCAAATCCACTAAAGTATCAGATAACCATAAACCTGCATCACGTAAAGCTTGAATTCCAGGAGATACGCTTAAAATTATGCCGCGTCGTTTTGCTAGTACTAGTAAGCCTCCTGTGCCAATAGTAGTAATGCCCAGCGATTGACCGCAACGCCTTGCGGCTCTATCATCAACAATGGCTGCACAATCTAAAGTTTCCAAAGCTAGACTTAATACTTGTGACTCTCCTAAACCCAAATCCCAAGCAGCAACTTCAGGGGTTACAGCCGTAATTTTAACTATTTGTATCCAAGAAACGCTGGGTAATTGTCTTGATGCCGCATCATCTTCTCCTGCTGAGGTAACTTCTATAAAAACACCTTCTTGAACTATGATTTCTTTGAATAGTTGCGAGAGTAATTCTGCTTGTTTACTTTTAAACAGCACAATCAGAGGTGAAGAGTTGATAATAATGCGCTTAATCGACATTTGCGATTTCTTGGGCTAGTTCTTCTGGAGTATATTGCATAAAATCAACTCGGTAACGCGATAAAGCTTTAATAAACTCTGCGCGTGTTAGTCCAGCAACTTCTGCTGCTTTTGCTTGAGATATTTCGCCTAACTCATACCATTTTACTGCGGCAGCAATTCGCATTTCCTGAACGAATTCTTCAGGGTTCTTGCGGAGTGCCGAGAATACCGTTGATGGTAATTGGATTGGTACTGTTTTCATTGAAGACTCCTATTTGCTTAATATTATGTTTAATTAGGAGAAAAGTAGAAGTCAGGAGCCAGTGAAAAGGAAAAAATCTTGCCACCGCTCGCAAAAATATTTATCCCCATTCTCTATTTTGGAGAATAATTAAAAGATAAGGCAAGAGTGGGGGTAGTCATGACTGTGCAGTTATTAAGACGGAAGTTCACAGTTGAGCAATATCATAAAATGATTGAGTCGGGGATTCTTACAGAAGATGACCGCGTGGAATTGATTCGGGGAGAGATTATAGAGATGTCACCTATAGGGACAAAACACGCTGCTTGTGTCAATCGACTGATTAATTTGTTGATGCAGTTGTTAGGAAAGCGTGTCATACTTGCTGCTCAAAATCCAATTGTGTTGAACAATAACTCAGAACATCAGCCAGATGTAGCATTACTCAAACCCCGTGATGACTTTTATGAAACCGCACACCCCTAACCCCAGGATATTTTTTTACTAATTGAAGTGGCTGATTCAACTGTCGTGTATGACCGGGAAGAGAAAATACCTTTATATACAGAAACAAACATAATTGAAGTTTGGTTAGTAGATATTAACGAGGAAATTGTCGAAGTTTATCAACAGCCAACAGTCGCAAAACATAAGCTGATGCAAAAGCGCAGTATGAGCGCTCACTTATACCTAAAATAAAATGAAACATGGTGCGTAGGCGAGGCCGCACTTCTCTACGAGAGGCTGCGCCAACGACAAGTTCAGTGACCATCGTAGACATCGCATATACGTTTCAGTACCAAACCCCAAACTTGAGCTTTTAAACCGCAACTTTCAGGCTCAAAAGTGCAACGTTCAAGCTCAAAGGTGCAACGTTCACTCTCAGAAGCTCAATCTTCACCCTCAGAGGCTCAACCTTCACCCTCAAAGGTGCAACATTCACCCTCAAAGGTGCAACGTTCAAGCTCAAAGGTGCAACGTTCAAGCTCAAAGGTGCAACGTTCACCCTCAAAGGTGCAACATTCACCCTCAAAGGCTCAACATTCACCCTCAGAGGCTCAACGTTCAAGCTCAGAAGCTCAACTGCGGCAATATTAACTTTGCAACCATATCAACAAGTAGAAACCCCATAGATGCTTGGATACTAAAGATAGTCATCTATGGTATAGAAATGTATAGAATCTTGTAAAGATATAAAATATAGTTGTTAAATGCACATATTTCTAGTTTGTTTCTCAATGCATCTGTCTGTACTACCAAATCACTTTCAGCCAATGAAGATTGTCGCACTGGGGGACAGCTTAATTTATGGATTCGGTGATCCGAAAAAAGGAGTACACCCGTAGGGGCACGGCATGCCGTGCCCCTACACCTTGGGATATAACGTTGTACCGCATCTGAATGGGAACCGCTATAAAATCACTACAATCTTGCTGAATTTTCAATGAAAACGATTCAAAATCTATTTATAAAAACTCTAATTTCTCTATTATTCATTACTCCTAACTCCTAACTCTTAACTCAGCACTCAGCACTCCTATGACACCAACTTTATTTGGTCGTTGGCAAACTCGATTATTATTACTTGCAACGGTGGGTGTACTTGTGTCTTTGCCCTTTGCAATTGGTTGGATTGGTTCTAGTGCTAACTCGGTTTATTTTTGGATACTTGGTTATATCGCCATCTTTGGCTTAGGCTGGGATGTACTTTACGACTATCTGCAAAAATCGCGCTGGGATAGAGATTGGCCTGCAATTTATCAACTATTAGCTGGTATCTGGGAATTAGTATTTGTTTTCTGTGGAATCAAACTGTTTGGCTTCTTACCAATACCTTTACCTAAGGAAGAACTACAGCTAGCAGCTTTTTTATTGCACTATAGCGTCGTGTGGCTAGCAGTTTTTATTAGTTCACAAAGCCTCATGCGAATTATTTTTATCCGTTGGCGTTTCCGGGGTGGAGAGTGGTTGTAAAATCTCAAATCATTAAAACTAATTTAATCAAAAATTCAAAATTAAATCGCAAATAAAAAAGTCGCCCGACAAATTTGCCAACATACGGAGTTTTTGACTACTTCTTTTTTGCTACCAATATTTTTTGTTTTCTCTGGACTAAACACTCAAATTGGATTGTTAAACACGCCTATTTTGTGGGGGATTACGCTCTTAATTATGGCGATGCCTACGGCGGTAAACTACGCAATTCTCGGTAAGGGTATTGTTTGTATGTTGGCTGCAAAATTGGCGGGAGAAAATTGGCGTGAATCAGCAACTATCGGCGCTCTCATAAATGCTCGTGGTTTGATGGAGTTAATCATCCTGAATATTGGTCTGGAACAAGGTGTAATTAACCCAACTTTATTCACTATAATGGTCATTATGGGAGTCATTACTACCCTTATGGCATCACCACTAATTGCCTTATTATTGCACGGTACAAGCTATGATGAATCTTCCGATTAAGCAAATTTAAATATAAAATTAATTACCTAGTAATTAGGTAAAATTCTCTGCTTTAATTCTGGCTATAACCGCTAATTTTTTGTAGTGGCATTTAAGTAGCATTACAAACTGACTGCCCATTACCTATTTTTGGTTAAATCGGAAGTTTTTCTACCTTTAGCTCCTAAATCATCAGAATTCATTTTCCGCAACTGTATCCTGACAGTGGGTATATTTAACAAGCTTGACATTTTCTAGTCTTTTAAAGAATCATCTTAGAAAAACCAGATAGTCACTTTTGAGGAAACCATGCACATAGTTATTCTCGTTCTGGTTGAGGTGCTGATTGTTATTGGACTTTCACGGCTAGTAGGACTAGGATTCCGTTCCATTAAGCAACCGCTAGTAATTGGTGAAATTGTCGCCGGGATTATGCTCGGCCCATCTTTATTTGGTTTAGTTGCTCCCGATCTAGCAGTTACTTTGTTTCCACCTGAAACTTTTCCTTTTCTAAATGTTTTGTCTCAGGTGGGACTAATATTTTTCATGTTTCTGATTGGGCTAGAACTAAATCCAAAATACCTCAGCGGACAATTAGAAGTAGCTGTTTTAACTTCTCACGTCAGTATTTTGGTGCCCTTTTCCTTAGGAACATTGCTAGCGCTGATACTTTATCCCCTAGTTTCCAACGCTAGCGTATCCTTCACTGCCTTCACCTTGTTTTTGGGGGCGGCGATGTCGATGACCGCCTTTCCGGTGTTAGCGCGAATCATTACGGAAAACAATTTACAAGGAACGCGTTTAGGAACCTTGGCGTTAACTTGTGCAGCAGTGGATGATGTGACAGCTTGGTGTCTGTTAGCAGTAGCGATCGCAGTCGCTCGGACTGGCGACTTTGCTGGTGCCATACCCACAATTATCGCCAGCATAATCTACATCGCCTTGATGCTGACGGTAGGACGTTGGTTCCTCCAACGCATTGCTACCCATTACCTCCGGGCGGGACGCCTCAGCCAATTGCTGCTAGCTGGGATTTATATGGGCGTAGTTGCGTCAGCACTAATCACCGAACTAATTGGCATTCACTTAATTTTTGGGGCATTTTTACTGGGTGCAGCCATGCCCAAAAATGAAGATTTAGTGCGGGAATTAGCAGTAAAAACCGAAGATTTTGTGCTGATATTCTTGCTGCCAATATTTTTTGCCTACAGTGGTTTGCGGACGCAAATAGGCTTGCTCAACCGTCCCGAATTGTGGCTTTTGTGTGCGTTGGTTTTAGTAGTGGCGATCGCAGGTAAATATTTTGGCACTTATGTAGCGGCTCGTGTGAGCGGCATTAGTAAACGGGAAGCCTCGGCACTCGGTTGGTTAATGAATACTCGCGGATTAACCGAGCTGATAGTGCTAAACATTGGTCTAGAGTTAGGAGTAATTTCCCCCTTAATATTTACCATGCTGGTAATTATGGCATTGGTAACTACATTCATGACCTCGCCATTACTGGAATGGACATATCCGAAAAAGCTGATCAGGTTGGATGTCATGGAATCAGAATCGGAAGCAGAAACAAGTATAGACACCTCTGCTGAAGGTGAAACTTACGTCCGTCCCTACCGAATTTTGGTGCCAGTAGCTAATCCGAGTACCCAAAAAGGTTTGCTAGAGTTGGCAGTAGCATTAGCAGTAAACTATCGACAACCCGCAGTTGTTCATCCCCTCAGCTTGATTGAATTTGAAGAAGATTATGCTTTTGAAAGTACCCCAGGTGAGGCAGATCGATTAATCGCCCAGCGCCGCCAGCAGCTAGAACAATTAATTAACACTCTCGAACCGCCAGAAACACGCTCTTATATACATCCCATCGTTCGCATATCCAGCAATGTCGCCTGGGAAACAGCACAAATTGCCGTACTAGACGAAGTTGATTTAATTCTCGTAGGATGGCATCGCCCCGCTTTTACTAGCAATCGTTTAGGTGGAAGAGTCGGTCAAATGCTCACCACTGCGCCAGTTGATGTCGCAGTATTTGTAGATCGAGGAAGCGATCGCTTAGAAAGCTTGTTGGTGCCTTATTCGGCAAATATTCACGATGATTTGGCACTTATACTTGCTCTGAGACTGCTAATCAATCATGAAACTTGTATGTTGCAAGTTTTGCAGGTTTTACCGCCAAATCGCCTCAAAGATGAATTGAGTCACGAACTGGGCACGATGATCGAGCAATTACCGAGTAGTGTACGCGATCGCATCGAAATCAAAATTGTCCAAGCTCCAGATCCAATTCAAGCTGTAGTTGAAGCTTCAAAAAGCGTAGACCTGACAATTGCTGGTACCAGCCGCACTTGGGGTATTGAGCGTCAAACATTAGGAAGATATACAGATCAACTAGCCATCCAATGTTCCTCCTCCCTGCTGATTACCCGCCGCTACAGTCAAGTCACCGCTCATCTAGCTTCCGTACTTCCTGAAATTATTAGTCAAAAACCAACATTAAGCAGTTGAGATTATGAATCATTTCAACTTCAAATCTTTAGCTTTTTACGGAGTAGCAATAAGCTCAGTGCTACTGTTGTTTAAAGTTGTAACAGCCTATGGGGAAAACAATCTCAAGGCTCCTCCTCCAGTTAACGGACGGTATCGTTTAACCCTGGCTGAAAATTTGCCGAACTGTGAAAAATCGGATACCCTGACGTTAAACGTTGAGCAGTCAGGTATTTACTTAAATGCCTCAGTATTACCAGCGATCGCTAACGTCGATACTGACGAAAAGCTCTCTCTCACAGGAATCTTAAAAAATCAACAGTTAAATTTATCTGGAAAAGTTGGCAGATCAATCCTTTGTAATATTCCTCGCCCCCAAAATGATCCTCTCAACTCAGTCACAATTCAAATGCAACTTATGGATAAAGCTAATATCACAGGTCAATTAACCATAAAGGGCATTCCGCAAACTCTGAAATTTACCGCTGTGCCCCAAAAAGCTCAGGAAAAATCTCAGAAAAACAGTCATTGAATTGGGCAATGGGGAAGGAATTGAAAGGGCGAGGTAAACGGCAATGTGAGCGCATTGTATGGGTTTTATGGAGCAGAAAAAAATGGATCAGGGACTCAAACAGCTACTTAGCATCAGTCTATTAGGCTTTTATGCAGCGATCGCCCTCGAAACTTGCAGCACTGCCGCTACACCACTGGCAAAGCTGAATAATTGGCGTTTTTCACCCAAGACACAGCAACTTGAAATCACCCTTTCAGCAAACACAACCCCCCGTTATTTCTACCTAGCCCAACCCCCTCGCCTGGTTCTAGATTTACCGAATACTAAATTGGGCAAAATTACCACGCAACAAAATTATTCTGGAGCAACCCGCAGCATTCGCATTTCTCAACTGAACGCAAACGCCATACGCATTGTCCTAGATTTAGCACCAGGGACTGTTTTAGATCCAAAGCGGGTACAACTGCAACCCGTTTCCCGAAAAAATTCTACTCGCTGGGTGTTACGTCCGGTTATTTCTGGCAAAACTACTGCCGTGAAACCAGGAAAATCCCCACCTTCACCCAAGAAACAACCTCAAACACCGTATAAGTCACAGCCGCCTAGTAAAGTACCTGCAAATTCTAGTAACCCACAAGCAGACTTACTCAAAGTCCCACCTCCATCCAATCAACTGCCCCCAACAATTACTACTAACTCAGAGCAGCCTTTTGTTACCGTACCTCCTCTAACTCCGAATACATCCTTTCAACAACCTAGCTTCATTCTTCCCCCTCCTTCTTTCCCAAATCAACCCGGTAATTTAAATAGCATTCCCTCTTTTGGTATATCTGAATTTCCAATTCCAACAGTCCCCAATGTTGCCAATCCCCAGGTAATAGAGTTTGGTCAACCTTTACCCAAAACCATATTCAAATAGGGCATTGGGCATTGGAGATATCTTGCAAAAGTCCCTAACACCCCGCCCCCAACACCTCCCCGCTCTTCGGGAGGGGAGACAAAGCGTAGCTTTGGCGGGGTGGGGTTCTTATTTTTGATTTATGCAAGAGGTCTTTGAACTCCATTAATGAGTCTTTGAACTCCATTAATGAGTCTTTGATCTCCATTAATGAGGCTTTGAACTCCATTAATGAGTCTTTGAACTCCATTAACGAGTCTTTGAACTCCACTCCTCTGCCCCGTGCCCCAATATGGTATTACTTTCCTCCAACTAACTCCTTCACCTTGTTGATAATGCTCACTGGATCAATACCTTGATATGGGTACTGTTCCCACAAACCACCGCAACCTTCTTTATGAGTTCCAATATGAGCATATTTGGGAGTCAACCCCCTCTCAAGCAACCAGGAACCAAAACGGCTACCTAAGCCAGTCCGACGGTTGAAGGCTTCTACTACAAGCACAAAGGGAGCATTACCAATTTTGGTGATTATTTCTTCATCAATAACGTTTAGGGTTGCCTTATTAATCAAACCAACGTCTAGCCCTTCTTGCTGAAGACGCTCGACGGCATCAACTGCACGGTAGAGAGCATCACCAAAAGTAACAATGTAGCCTTGTGTCCCCTCTCGTATAACCTCATCTTTGCCAGGAACAAATTTGTAGCCACTGCCAAAGAAGTCATTGCCGTTGCTGTCTTTAATATTGGGTACCTTGGAACGGGTGGAAAAAATAAACCGCAGTCCCGGTTCAAAAAACACAGCTTCTACACAAGCTGTCATTTGATTAACATCTGCCGGAAAGTACAGCCGTGTTTCATAGCCATCATCCAAGCCATTGTCAGCAAACATATTGTTCAAACCGAAGTGGCAGGTGTTATCTGCCATATCATCTATACCCGCATGAGAAAAGTGACACAGCACATTGGAATAGTTCAGCCGTGCCATTGTGATTTCTGAAATACACATTTCTAAGAAGGCGCTGAAAGTCGCAAAAATACCTTGCTTGCCCTTCTCCATCCCGAATCCAGCAGCAGCAGAGAAGTTGCCCCGTTCCATGATGCCAGAGGAAATAAATATTTCTGGGTATGTATCGTGAATTTTCTTTAAACCGCAGGAGCCTTCTAGGTCAGTATCAATGACCTTAACTTTTTCTTTACGCTCCGCTTCACTCATGCGACTGAGGACGGCTACCACGGCTTCACCAAAGACATTGCGGTTAGCGCCCCATTTGTCACTAGAACCCAGAAATGTATAGGTTTGCTTGGGTTTCTCAATACTTTTCAGGTATTCAACCGCCGCAGTTTGTCCACGAGATTCTAGATACTTAACTGCTAAATCTACAGAAATTACATCATGACCGTGAGTGGAGCCTTCTAAACCTTCAATACCAGGGCACATTGGGCGTTTGTTGACGAGAGCGATCGCTCCGGGAGTATTTACAACTTCGCTCATCCGATGGTATAAATCGTCTAAGTCTTCTCCATTTGCCTGAAGCACCTTCAACCCGTGACCTTCTAAAGTTTTGGCAACACTGAAACCAGGTAAATATTTAGAGGGATGTCCAGCGATCGTTACATCGTTGTCATCAATGATCAGCTTGACGTTGAGATGTTGAGCAACAGCCAAACGAGCCGCTTCAGCATTGTTACCTTCCTGCTGCGAACCATCAGAACCAAGACAGACAACAACCTTGCCTGGATTTGCGATCGCCACACCATTGATGTAAGGCCAAAGATGCCCCAGCCGTCCAGAACTAAATTTTACACCAGGAGTTAGCCCTAGTTCCGGGTGTCCTGGCAAATGAGAATGTGCTTCCCGATAACGCAGAAGTTGCTCGGCAGGTAAGTCACCATGCAACGTTGCCATCAGGTATTGAGTAGCAACTCGATGTCCTGCTTCATCAAAGAAAATCGGCACAAATTGCTCTGACGCTCCCCGGAAGAAGGCATCAAGGATCATCACCTCTGGCACTGTATCATAAGGCCCACCAGTATGACCACCCACTCCTCTAGCAGCGCCAGTGGCCGTAAAAAAGACGATCGCATCTCGGCAGAGTTGAATATTCGCTTTTAGAGTCTCTCGCTGTTCATCTGTAAGGCTCGAATTTGCTGGATTGAGCGCTAACGGTTTGTAAGCACCGAGATCAATTGGAAATTGGGTATTTTGGGTATTAATAATAGTCATGGCTTATTTAGTAAAGGGGACTGGGAACTCTGACAATTCAGGTTATCTGGAAAACCTCTCTCTAAATCTCTCTCCTAAAAGGAGAGAGACTTTGAATTTCCCCCCTTCCCGCGTCGGTAAGGGGGTTAGGTTTTTCGTGGGTTTTTCCACATGACCTGAATTGTCAGATTGGGAGCTAAGGCCAAGCACTTGGAACCATCTGGTTTCATCAAATGCCAAAATCAATACATTCAACAGTGTATGAATGTGCTTGAATTCGATTCAAGTTACGGATTACCGTACAAAAACCTGTACACGAATAAGTATAAACTCACAAACGGGCAACTTCAAGACCAAAAACGCAATTTCAGGAAAATTAATTATGTTAACTGCTGAACGACGACAATTTATTTTGGAAATTCTTCGTCGTGAGAAAAAGGTACTTTCAACAGAACTCAGTGCTGTTCTCAAGGTTTCTGAGGATACGATTCGGCGGGACTTGAGAGAGTTGGCAGAAGTTGGACTATTACAACGTGTTCATGGGGGAGCGCTCCTCAAATCTCCAGCGATCGCCAGTTATAGCGATCGCCAAAAACAAGCGCCAAAAGAAAAGGAAGCGATCGCTCGTGCAGCAGCAAAATTAGTTTGTACAGGACAGGTAGTGATTTTAGATGGAGGTACGACAACTCTCCAGATAACCCGTCATTTGCCCCTAGATTTGCAAGCAACAGTCATCACAAACAGTCCACCAATTGCCATTGCATTAGCAGAATATCCCCATATAGAAGTTGTGATGTTAGGTGGACAACTCTACAAAAAAGCCTTGGTGAACGTGGGTACTGTTACGATTGAAACATTACGGATGATTCGTGCAGATTTGTGTATGTTGGGAGTTTGCAGTTTGCACCCAGAGGTTGGGATTAGTGTACCTAATCTAGACGAAGCGCACGTCAAACGAGCCATGATTGCTGGTTCGGCTGAGGTAGTAGGATTAGTGACAGCAGGAAAATTGGACACCGCTAGCCCTTATGTAGTGGAGTCCATTAGTGCATTGACTTACTTAGTAACTGCACCTACAGTATCTGATGAGATGCTGATTGCCTACAAAGCTTTAGGCTTGACCATTATACGTGCTGAGTACGATTGACACTCCCCTGGCTAAAGCCAAGGGGATTCTTAAAACATTACTGCCTTAATATCCCGTTTTAAATGGGTTCCCAGGCTCACCACGTTTGCACAGTTAGTGCGTGGTGATATCTCCTCAAAGTTTTTCGGGCGTAACT
>JBBSCU010000134.1:0-14701 GCA_038249935.1 Chroococcales cyanobacterium | reverse complement strand
TTTTCCATGTACCGCCTAGCTTTTCGATCCCCCCTAACCCACGCCAGTCACTCATGGGGGAAACCCCCAAGACCGCGCTGGCTCCCCTTAAAAAAGGGGGAACTAGAATCTTGTGCCCCCTTTTTAAGGGGGTTGGGGGATATAAAACGACGATAAATTCTAGTGTTTGAGCTTAAGTTGACACCAATGAGCATTGCTAAACCCCTATAGCGTGGTCTATTTACGATCATAAGGATAATTAATAAAAGCCTGAAACGACCTATTTTCGTTAATTCACCTCACGGTTAATTTGTACAGTGCGTAAGTCCTAAATAGTATGACTATTCCTGTGCCCCAGCTTGCAAGAGACTCCGCACCACATCTTTATAACCATTAAATTCTGCAATCATTAAAGCAGTATAACCGCCCCGGTTTTTCAAATTCACATCTGCCCCAGCTTGGAGTAACACCTGCACAATCTCACCATAACCTGATGAGGCAGCCCACATCAATGCTGTTGCCTTCGCTGAGTCTTGAAAATTCACCTCTGCCCCCTTTGCCAGCAGCAAGTGGATTATTTTTGTGTGGTTGCGTTCGGTTGCTTTAATCAGAGCAGTTTTGCCATCATCGCCTGGAGTGTTAACATCAGCACCATAATCTAACAATAGTTTCACTGTTGGGGTATGTCCCTGTGATGCAGCCAAGGTCAAAGGTACTTCACCGAGATTTTTCTCAGTCATATCTCCCCCAGAATGCAGCAGTGCCTCGACAATTTGGCTGTGTCCCTGCAATGCTGCTACAAGTATTGGTGTATCGCCCAGGTGGTTCCTAATTTGCACATCTGCACCCCGGTTAAGTAACACTTGCACGACATCAATGTAGCCTTCTACAACGGCAAGATGCAGGGCAGTTTCACCATCTTGGTCTTGGAGATTAATCTCAGCGCCTCGCTCCAGTAAAGCAGATGCGATCGCACTGTGTCCAACAGCAGCAGCAGCCAAAAGCGCAGTTCCACTATTAGCCCCCGATGCCAGCAGTGTTTTCACAACCTCCAAATATCCCAAGTCTGCTGCTAACATTAAGGGTGTCTCACCTGCCTCATCTGAGATGTTGACATCGACACCAGCTTGAATAATTGCTTCCAGAACTTCTATGTGCCCCTGCTTGACTGCCAATTTCAAAGCAGTATCATCATCTTTATCGGCGATATTTACCTTCGCATCAGCAGCCAACAAGACTCGTACCACATCTACATGACCTTTGAGTACTGCTGCCATCAAAGCTGTGCTGCCATCTTCATTAATAGCATTTACATTAGCACCCCTGGACAATAAAAGCTGCACAATATCAAGCTGTTTGGCACTAGCTGCCAACATCAAAGCCGTCAAACCATAAAGTTTTCTGGGCAAGTTGATATTTGCCCCAGCATCTAGGAGCGATCGCACAATTTCAGTGTAGCCTAAATTAGCTGCAAACATTAAGGGCGTTGTGCCTTGGCGATCGCACACGTCCACCCTCGCACCAGCAGCCAGTAGCGCACACAGCCGCTTGATATCACCACTTTTAGCAGCTTTCAGCAGCAAAGTATCGTTGTTTTCAGTCATGGATGAGATCCCACACAGGGCGTTTTATTCGACTATCCTCAAAATTTAGTCTGAGATTGTTTATCCACTTTGGCAAGAGGGTGAAGCAAAATCTTCAATCAGTGGCGGGTCTGAATCCCCCACTGACTTGTACTGAGCCTGTCGTTGGCGCAGCCTCTCGTAGAGAAGTATTGATTCTGACTCCTGTTAGCGATAGCGGGGCGATTAGCCCATTCTGACTTCTGAATTCTTCTTCAAGCAACTTTAAGCACAGAAAATAGAGTTATGCTAATTTTTGTGAAGACTTAATAATTGGGCAAGAATACGATGAGTCTGGAACTTACTCCATCAATTAAATATTGGCTGAACTTCTTTCATCCAGTGACCATGTGGGGGCTATTAGTGCTGTCAATTTATGCTGCCTACTTGGGGCTGCAAGTACAGCGTACCAGAAATGCTGAGGGGGAAGAAAAGAAAGAACTGATTAAAGGTAGATATAACGTCAGACACAACCAAATTGGGTCTATACTTCTAGCTTTCCTAGTGACAGGTGCGATGGTCGGTATGGCTGTCACTTACATTAATAATGGCAAGTTATTTGTCGGGCCTCACCTGTTAGCAGGACTGGGTATGACAAGTCTAATTGCATTTTCTGCTGCTTTATCTCCTTATATGCAGAAAGGGGCAAATTGGGCGCGTGCAACTCACATTTTGCTAAATTTCACGCTTTTGGGACTTTTTGCTTGGCAGGCTGTTACTGGCGTGCAAATTGTTCAAAAAATTCTTACTAAAGCATAAGCATTAACCAAGAATCAAAAGGAGCCAGTCGTGTAGGCGTTGGCTCCTCTTGAATCACCGCTTTTGTTTATAATTAGCAGGAGAAGGGATTTCCAAAGATTTCTGAAAATCTTCCTGAACCTTGCGAGTTAGGCGTTGGGCAATTTGACGGACAATTTGGTTAAGTAAGCGATCGCCTGTAGACTGAATTATAGATTGGGGTAATCGCTGGATAAACCTGGGAAAGTGCAAATAAACTATTAAATCCAATTCCCATTCAACTCTCGTAACCTCACCAATGCCAGTGGAAACACCATTTTCTATTAACTTTAATGATGCCCGATAGTCTACGTCATAACCAGGCGCTTGGTAATCAGGAATGGGAATTGTACGGATGCAGTAAATACCCTCCTCTGGGGGCAACAATTCCAAACCAATTTTCGGTTCTACTTCATAACCAAAAGCACCAAAACGACCAATTACTAAAGCATAGCCATTTTCTCCCAATGGTTGTACCTTCATGGGTTCGGCGCAACGAGAAAACCATGAAGCGTGAGCATTAAAATACTCAGCAACCTTCTCTACTGGGGCAGGCATTTCCATACAATCTTGATAACGACCGGAAAATTTTGTGAGTGTCGCTAAATTTGCTTGTGTTAATGCGTCCTCGGATTCTTCTTGGCTGGACGCTACAGGTAAAACTGCTTCTGTTATTTCCCAGGATTTATATTCGCCGTTTGTTGAAAGCATAAATGTATTACAGTATATCTTTTGGCGTTCGTCTATATTTATAATTCCCCAAATGCTTGGCTCATTTCGTATCAGTATCCCATTTTTACCAAAACTTCATTAATCTGCCATCAACTCCATAGAATTACTAAAATAAAGAACTGAATAAACACACAATAGTTTACCAGGATAACATTTCTTATGAAAGCATTTGTAGCAGGGGCAACGGGTGAAACAGGTCGCCGGATTGTGCAAGAGTTGATAGCGCGGAATGTTCCCGTCCGAGCCTTGGTACGAGATATAGAGAAAGCTAGGGGTATTTTGTCTCCTGAAGCCGAATTGGTGGTAGGCGACGTTTTACAACCAGAAAGTCTGACTGCTGCGTTGGGAGATAGCACAGTTTTATTGGTTGCTACTGGTGCAAAACCTAGCTTTGACCCTACTGGCCCCTATAAGGTGGATTTTGAAGGCACTAAAAATTTAGTAGATGCTGCTAAGGCAAAGGGAATTGAGCATTTTGTCTTGGTTTCTTCTTTATGTACTTCCCGATTGTTCCATCCATTGAACTTGTTTTGGCTGATTTTGGTGTGGAAAAAACAAGCTGAAGAGTACATCCAGAAAAGTGGTCTTACCTACACGATTGTGCGACCTGGTGGGTTGAAAAATGAAGATAATCTCGACCCTATCGTGATGCAAAGCGCTGATACACTTTTTGACGGTAGCATTCCCAGACAAAAAGTTGCCCAAGTTAGCGTCGAAGCTCTGTTTGAACCAGCCTCACGCAATAAAATTGTTGAGATTGTAGCCAAATCTGAAGCAGCCTCGAAAACCTTTGGGGAGCTATTTGCCAACGTCGCATAATCAGCAAGACGCGATTCATCGCGTCTAACAAGTAGAGACGCGATTCATCGCGTCTCTACAGGAGTCAGGAGTAACTAGTGAACTTTGTCAGAATGAGTTCGTCAATTTTTATTGTTAGCTAAGAGAGCGAATTTGAAGGAGTCGGACTCTGAAAGGCTTTAAATTCAAAGGCGTTGAAAAATTTATTGGGCCAATAGCCGCGCTTCTCGCCTTTGTGTATTTGTTGCAATGGTATATTGGAGACTTGCGATCGCCTTCTGATCCCATCTTTGAAAATAAACAGCCGCCTTTGGTGATGAAACAGGGCGATCCTTATATCCGCGCTTTGATGCGAACTATCTCAGCGAGTGAGGCAAGTGGCAATCGTCCCTATTCTCTGTTGTATGGTGGACAGCAAATCAACGACCTGAGCCGACATCCTGAGATATGCGTCACAATTCTCACAGGCCCCAATACAGGTAATTGTTCTACGGCTGCTGGCAGATATCAAATTATCAACATTACTTGGTATCGTTTAGCTCCCCGTTATCACCCAAACCCAATGCAGATGATGTTTTGGACTAATTATAGTTTTGAAGCAGAGTATCAAGACGTGCTAGTTTATCGTTGGTTGAATGATTCTAAAGTTTGGGGAACTAATATATCTCAACTGTTGCGTCAGCAGAAGTTAAATGATGTTTTGCGACGACTCTCTCCCACCTGGACGAGTCTAGGATATGGCATAGAAACTAATTCTGTTAGTAGCTCTTTGCCTAAAGTTTACCAAAAAATGTTGCAAGAAGAATTAACCGCAGTTAAGCAACTAGCAGCCCCAACTTCTTCCAGTAAGCCAGTAAATAAGCCACCAAAGAAGCCATGAGACTATCCTAGTTTTTCAATTGCTGCGGAAAAAAATATTTGATATTTTCCACAAATTCCAAGGTATTTTCAAAGTGAATATTATGTCCAGCATTACTAATTATTTTTAGCTGGGAAAATTTACATATTTTAGACATATTTGTATTAATAGTTATAAACTTTTGATCATATTCACCAACTAATAAAAGTATAGGAATTTTATTGTCTTCTAGCTTATCCCATAAAGAAGGTTGACATCCAGTACCCATAAAACGTAGTGATTTATCTAATTCTAGTGGATTATTCTGCAATCGAATTTTTATCATGCGATCGTATTCTGGACGATTTTTTATATAACCAAAAATTGGCTGATTATACCAATTTGAGAGAAAAGCAGCGAAATCGCTTTTTTCAAGGCTTCTTGTTAATTTACTACCTATTTGAGTGTCAAATTTAATTCGTTCTAATTGTTCTGCTTCTGTTGGCAAACCCGGAGAAGCTGACTCTAACACAACTTTAAAAAAACGTTCTGGGAAATGCAGGGCGAGGTATAAAGCTAATCTCCCACCCATCGAATAACCAATTAAGAAGCATTTGGTAATTTTTAATTCATCCAGTAAGTTGATTAAAGCATAGGCAGTATTTGCCATTGTATAGTATTCATCTCTACCTAACAATTGAGTTTTGCCGTGTCCGGGAAGGTCAATTTTCAAATAAGAAAAATCGTCAGAGAGTAATTTTATAGCTTCATCAAATTCTTCAATGTTACCCATAAAGCCGTGCAGAAAAAGAATCAGCGGTTTATCTAGTTTGCCAATTAAAGAATAGTTAAATTTGTAATTTTTTATAAGCATAATGTTGATAAAAACATTGCCCTTAGCTAAAATCCAAATATTTGCTTTTCACAATCTGGGTTGTAATAATAGCTAATTTTTAATTTTCTTCTGTTTAAAACTAAGGCAAAAATCTATCTAAAGCAGCTTTTAACTGCTTAATTTCAACATCAATATTACCCTCTTGGGCGGCTCTACCAATACACTCAGTTAAATGTTCATCCAAAACAATTCGCGCTACCTTATCCAATGCGCCGCGCACTGCGGCGATTTGCAACAACACATCAGGACAAGGGCTATTTTGCTGCACCATTGTTTTAATACCACGAATATGTCCTTCTAGACGCGATAACCGATTGACAATTCGTCGTAAAGACTCTTCGCTATGCATATGCGGATGAGCCAATTCTCCAGTCCCATGAGTATGATCTGGATGCTCGTTGTCTGCATCGTGACTATGGGAATGTTCTGCTTGCTGGGATGTTGGCAAGGATTCCTTCGCTAATCGGTTTGTTCCATTCATGGGTTATCAAAGGACTTGTATTACTAAGATCCTAGCCTAGAGGGTAATTCGTAACAGGGATTTAGATCCACGGAATTAGTTAATAAGTAATGAGTTGTGACTATGCGTAAGTCTTATCTAGTTATGTAGTTTGTTCTGGTTCAGTCGTTAAATTTTGCCCAATTTTTGATTCAGTACCAGCAAGCAGTCGTTCAATATTACTGCGATGACGAAAAATTACATATAAGCTACCGACAATCCCAAACAGAATATATGGTAACGGTTGATGCAAAAGTACCATGAAAATGGGAACAGCGATCGCACCTGAAATTGAACTCAAAGAAACAATCCGCGATATTGCCACGACAACGCCAAACACACCCGCTGTTGCTAAACCTACCTGCCAACTCATTGCCAGTAAAATCCCCAAGCTAATAGCAACAGATTTACCACCACTAAAGCCCAAAAAAATCGATTTACTATGTCCCAGGATGGCAGCTAACCCAGCTAAAGTAGCTAACCACGGTTGCCACAGTTTTGCATCTACCGTTGGGGGGATATAATTTTGAATTGGCTCAAAACTGAATAACCAGTAAACTAGAGCGATCGCTAATACTCCTTTTAAGGAATCAAGTACTAAAACAAATGCTCCTGGCCCTTTCCCCAAAGTTCTGAGCACATTAGTTGCGCCAGTGGAGCCTGAACCAACTTCCCGAATATCAATACCTTTTAACTGTTTCACAGCAATGTACCCAGTGGGAAAAGAACCCAGCAGGTAAGCTATGACAACAATTGCCCCGCACAGAGTTAACCAAATAGCCATAATAAACAATTCAAAATTCAAATATTTAAAAAAGTCAAGAGTAATACCTCTTGACTAATGACCAATGACCAATGACTAATGACCAATGACTAATGACCAATGACTAATGACCAATGACTAATGACTAATGACCAATGACTAATGACCAATGACTAATGACTAATGACTAATTAAAAGTCATCATCATAGTTTCTCACTGTTTTGGGGTCGGGAGCAAAGGCTAGCCACAGAGGAAATTGCAGCAGTGATAAACTGATTTGCTCCTCGGAATCGTCAATGATAATTAAAGGCAGCTGATTGGCTTTGGTCAATCGGTCTGCTTTTTGAGCGACAGCATCAGATGCCTCAAATAATACCACGCCTCGGTCTGGCCCGAAATCTGGACGACCGATTCCCAAACAGTCTTGTAAGCCGCGCCGCCATTCACCTAGTCGCTCTGGTGTATTAGCTAAAACTAAAGTACGGACGCGATCGCCATAAAGCTTGTGTAATATCGAAATTGCGGCTGAGGCAATCAGGACATTCTGTAAGCGGCTACCCATTGTCCGCAAACCACCCCGCCCCCCTTGGTTAAAAAACCAGTTGGAGACTCGTTCGGCGTGGACTGGTTCAAAGGTGCGGCGCAGTTGCCACGCCGAACCGTAGTAATCTGGTTTGTTGCGGTATTGGTCAATTAGGCGGCGAATTTGCTTTGTAGTATCTTGAAACTGCTGTTGAGCAAATTGTGGTATTCCCGGCTGGGGTTCTGCTGGTTTAGCCTCTTTTACAGATGGTTTTTCTCGTTCTACCACAGTTGGCGCTAGTTGTAACTGCTCGGCGGAGGCAGCCAAATCCTGTAAGCTACCTGTGAGATAGTCTTTAAAACCCTGCACCCGAATTGCCAAGTCTTGGGATGCACCAGCAAAAGTGGTTCGCATCTCGTTGCGGATACGTTCTTGACGGCGTTCTAGCTGTTCTATAGAAATTTGCAAAGCTTGTTTGCGTTGTTCTAACTGCACAAGCGACTCTTGCACGAGTCGTCCCAGCGAAGTTTGAGTTTCACTTAGTTGTGCCTGAATATTTTTGTAAGAAGCTTGCAGCTTGACTATTTCTGACTTGAGGGCTGCTTCAGCATTCTGCAACTCCACCACTCGCTGCTCTGCTTTGGCGTATAGTAAACTATCTTGTGATTCTGATCCCAGCCCGGCAGTTTCTGTTTCTAACTGCGCCACAAACTCACCATTGGAATTTTCAGTTAACTCTACTGTAGAATCTACCTCTTCTGCATTGGAAATGAGTGGGTCAAAAGTTGCATAGTCTTCTGATGAGCGAATGGCTCCTGTTTCTACCACTGACTCAACAGATGCATTTACTGGATATTGCTCTGCATTGCTCTCTTGTTGTTTTTCTGCCAACCACTCATCAATTGGTTCTGGGGTTTGAGATGCCTCTGGGTTCATAAACAGTAGTGTAATTCCTATGACGCGAATAAATAGCTTTCAGAAATAATTACAATTGACACGCTCTCCACGTTTTAAGCCATGAGTGCTGAGTTATGAGTCTAACTCGGAACGACTCAGCACTGATAATGCTTAATACTAAATACGTGGACAACGTTGTTCTAAGCAAGTTTTCAAGGTGTTAGGGTCAAATAAAATCGGCAAAAAGTGAATACTTTTAATTTCTTTAAAGTAAAACAGTATGGGGACTCCATTCCAGAAGATCCGCCAGTTTTGCCATTCCTGGTAAGGAAAGCGCCGAATCAATTTTTCGCCTCTGCAAATATCTAAGTCGGTGGCGGTAAATTGCAAACGCAGCGTTAACGCTTGAAACATGAGAAACAAACCAAACAGTGTGAAAGCCAAGCCTACCCAGGGTTGTAGCAATAGTAGTGGAATAGCAGCAATCACCAACACTATAGGTATATTGTAACTAGGCTTGAGTTCCACAGTTGAAGTGGAGGTAGGAGCAAATGAAGGTGTCACAGTCTTAAGTCCTGCTTTGTTAGTAGATATCTTCTATTTTAGGAGTTAGGAGTTTTAACTCATAATTTATAACCAGATGCGGAGCTGGAGACGCTGCGATCCTAAATCTTAGAATCCTTGAAGCAATGCGTTACCAGCCCCCTGAAACATTAACCACGAAAGAAAGAAGTTGCTCACAAATATAACCAGCAAGGCAGTCACAACGGCAGTTGTGGTTGACTGTCCTACACCTTTGGCTCCTCCTGTTGTCGTCAAGCCCCAACTGCAACCAATTACAGCTATGAAAATACCAAAGCAACACGCCTTAATCATGGCGCTAAAAATATCCCAGATCCCAAGAAAGTTACGGGCTGACTCTAGAAATACCGTATCAGACATATTGTAGATATTTGTCGCAATTATTAATCCTCCGAACATCCCTGTTACCAAAGAGAGGAGGGTTAAAATTGGTAGCATTAAACAGCAAGCAAGGACGCGGGGGATAACTAGGTAATCGATTGGATCTGTTCTTAACATCAACATGGCATCGATTTGTTCTGTTACCCGCATGGTGCCGATTTCGGCTGCAAAGGCAGAACCGACTCGCCCCGCCAAAACCACTGCTGTCAACACGGGAGCGAGTTCTCGTGTTAACGCTACGGAAAGCACTCCGCCGATAATGTTTCCGGCACCAAAGTTGATAAATTCTCGCGCTACCTGAATGGTAAAAACCGCGCCGACGAAAATAGCTGTCACTAAAGCAATAAATAAGGAATCTGGCCCAACTGCTGCCATTTGTTCTAAGGTGTTGCGCCGATGGATTTTGCCCCTCAATAGGTGAACTAGTACTTGCCCACCCAGAAAGATTGCTGCCAGCAACCGCTGACTCCATTCTCCTAAACTGGATTTGGATGTAGTCTGGTTCAATGTTCTGTAGCTAACTCGGTAACTGCTTTAAGAATAGCGGAAGTCATGGGGAATAGGAAATGGGACATTGGGCATTGGTTATTCTTTCTTCTCTCACTTCCTCACTTCTTGATCTCCCCTAATCGGGCGAAATATTAACTTAGGTTAAAAATATTCTCAGAATATGAAGCTGTTATTAAACGGGCTGCAAAGTCATAAATAGGCGTTAACCTCGGCTATAACCTTTATTTTGCATGGCTTTTGCAGATTCAAATAATTTTTTATATCCCCAGCATATGCTGTAACTGGTAGCCGTTTCTTTTAATGAAGATTTAAGATTTTTGACAGATTGGCTGTTCCGAAGCGATCGCACGTATCGTAGAAAATGACAAACCGATATCCAGCTATTGTCATCTCTAGTCACGGAGTTTGTTCTAAATGACTATTTTCATTAACTTTTTCCGCTCCCTGCTACTCACAATCATTTTTAGTTTTGCTGCTCCCATGTTCCTAGTTGGTGGCGGATTGCTCTTTCTATCTCTCATTGGTAACATCCCTGGCTCACAACAGTTAACTGAGGCGATCGCTACTCAGATCATGCATTTTCTTGCTACCTTTGGCAGTGGTACTCCCCTGCGCGGATTATTTGTGATTAGCTTGACCTGTAGTTTCGTCGGGGCACTGTTTGATATGTACGTTTATTATCGGTGTCAAATTTTACGAATAGATTCATAAGTAGTAAAAACAGCTTCGTCAAATATTCATCGGCTGTACAAGAGAAGAAAAAGTGATCTTTCTAAAGGTGAAAGTCTTGCTGGTCTTGACCTAGATAAGCGATTGGTGTTGCTAAATGGATTTTTATTAATTAAATTGAGCGCCGAAATTAGTGATTAGATATAGCAGTTATCGTTTACGTGAGGTATACCCGTAGGGGCACGGTATGCCGTGCCCCTACACCTTGGAATATAACGTTGTACCGCATATGAATGGGAACTGCTATACGTAATTATTTATATTCATTGAGAATATCAAATAAAACCCCCGACAAAATATAAAAATTTCCTTAAAATCCTGATGAGTACAATGAGTACAATGCCTGCTCACGTTTATTAACAGAGCAAAGCAGGTCGTCTGACCTCTGGGCATCTTATATTAAGTTTATTACGAGGTATGTTGACAGCTCATGATTTGGCCGTTTAAGCCCAAGTTTAAAAAACAAATTGCGCGGATTGAAATTACTGGTGCGATCGCCGGTGCTACTCGCAAACGCGTCCTAGAAGCCCTGAAAACTGTAGAAGAAAGAAAGTTTCCGGCATTATTGCTACGGATCGATAGCCCTGGCGGTACAGTCGGAGATTCCCAAGAAATCTACAGCGCCCTCAAGCGTTTGCGCGAAAAAATCAAAATCGTTGCTAGCTTTGGCAATATTTCGGCTTCTGGAGGAGTCTACATCGGCATGGGAGCCGAACACATCGTCGCCAACCCAGGTACAATCACGGGTAGTATTGGTGTGATTCTGCGTGGGAATAACTTGGAACGCTTGCTAGAAAAAATCGGTGTTTCCTTCCAGGTAATTAAGTCTGGCCCTTACAAAGACATTTTGGCTTTCGACCGGGAACTGACTCAACCAGAAGCAAACATCCTGCAAGAGTTGATTGACACAAGTTATCAGCAGTTTGTCCAAACGGTAGCTGATGGCCGTTCTTTAGCAGTAGAAACTGTGAAAAGTTTCGCCGATGGTCGGATTTTTACTGGACAGCAAGCCCTAGAGTTGGGTGTTGTAGACCGCCTGGGTACAGAAGAGGATGCCCGTCGCTGGACAGCCGAACTGGTCGGTCTTGATCCGGAAAAAACTCTCTGCTATACCTTAGAAGAACGTAAACCCTTGTTGAATCGCTTTCTACCAGGGAGTCGTCAGTTTTCATCAGGAATTGGGGCTGGTATTGATTGGCTCGAATTTGAAATGTCTACCAGTGGTTTACCGTTGTGGTTATATCGACCGTAGTATGAGTTAGGAGTTAGGAGTGAGAAGTTGAGAGTTTTAACTCCTAACTCCTAACTTCTAACTCCTAACTTTTGTGTTTTAAGGAGGATTTTGGCGTGAACTGGCAAATGCGGGCGATTCGCGGAGCAACAACCGTTTCAGAAAACACTGTTGAGGCAATGCAAGAGGTAGTGACAGAACTATTAGATGAACTAGAAAACCGGAATCAATTCCAGCCGACGGACATGATTAGTGTGACTTTCTCGGTGACACGGGATCTAGATGCTATTTTTCCAGCTGCGATCGCTAGAGTGCGTCCTGGTTGGGATAATGTGGCTATGTTGGATGTGCAGCAAATGCACGTCGAAGGCAGCTTGCAGCGCTGCATTCGCTTCTTAATCCACGCCTATCTGCCAGCCTCAGCCCCAATTTATCATATCTATTTACGCAACGCTGCTAGCTTGCGTCCCGACTGGAGTTTGCCCCAATCTTTACAAACATCACAGCCAGCAGTGAAGTCAAAAGTGTAAATTATTTAAATAAAATATATGTAACAAATAGCATAAAAATATAATTCTGTGCTGACGCGGCTGTTCAACTTGTTGCTGGTGGGAGAAAATTTTATTAGCTTTTTGTAGTGATTTTATGTCAACAAGCAATCGCCCTTATCCAGAAATTTCCGTCTAATTACTAGTTAGATCGCAGAACTACTTGGGAATACTAAGGAGAACAGTTTTTGTAATAACACACGGAGAGTATGTATGGACATCTTCCTTGCGATCCTACTTTTTATAGGGTTCGTTATCCTTTTGATTTCTATGAGTAAAGATGTAAATACATCTACTCCACAATCCTCTACTACTCCAGGCTCGTCTTCTAGTTCTCCTGGTCTAAACTCATCCTCTAACAAAGCAGTTAAAGCAGATTGGAACACATCAATTTTTGGAGAAGATGCATTGAGGAGGGGTAATGAGCTATATCGACAAGGAATAAATATATATCAAGTTTCACCTGAAACTGCCTCTCAATATTTCAGAGATGCTTTTAACTCCATTCAAAGTCTTGCTAGTAGGTACTCGAACAACCCAATCTTTTACCTCAATATGGTGGAGTGCGCTATGGGGTTTGATTACGAAGTAGCTATTGTTAGTGGTAACAAGTTTTTTGAACTGGTAGAGTATGGAAATTTCACTATTGAACAGATGGCTACAATCTATGATGTGTCTCGTAAAATGTACAAACTATCAATTGCACAGGGACAATTTGAGCCAGCCAAGCGTTTTGCAGGTAAGACTGTATATGTTGCTAATGAAGTACTCAAACAGACTTATAATACAGGGCTAGAAAGAGAGAGACATTGCAGCATATTTTTATGGCAATCTTTCTGAAGGAAATCACAATGTTAAGCGTAACATAACACATGGTTTAGATAGTCCAGAACCTTGGTGTAAATTCGATATTATAAACGAGCCTGAAATGCTTAGAAAAATTCAAGGTTGGGCAAGAGAAGCTGTCAACTGAGGTAATTACGGTCTAACAGGTTTCGGGTTCATCAATCAAATCCAATACTTCTTGTTCAACCACTCTCAAATGAAGAATATCTAGAGCATCCTGGTCTACCAGTTCAATAATCTCTGCAAGGCATTGCCGCACTTGTTGAGCAATGTCAGGTTGCCATTGAAGTAGTTTTGTGTCGAGTTCTTGGACTAAACCATCCATTTCAAGTTTCTTTTAATCTTGAGTTCCTAAAACTACTATCAAGTTATTCGTTGTATTCGGTTGAAGTTCTCTGGAATGTTCTGTTTGAGTGAATTCGTCAAACAATTTGAAAAACTGCTCTAGTGCAGTGTGTTCATCTTGGGAGAAAAATAGAATAATCTGATCCCAAGTCTGATTAGAAGTTAAATTAAATCTCTGCTGAATCCAAGTTTGGAATTCTGAGAATTGCTGTTCTTGAGGTGTTTGAGGAATTCCCATCTGGCGACGGGCAAAGCAGTAACCCGCTACAAAAGTGCGGAGATTTGATATCGAAGCTCGTCCCAAATACATAGCAGGACGTTTCTGTATATTGCAGATTAGGTCATATAAATCAACCATCTGTGCCTCTAGCTTAAAATTCGGTTTCGGTGATTTGGAAATTGCCGCCTAAATCTTGGGCAGGGCAGTATAGGTTATTGATCCAGTCTACTCTGGAAATTCCTTCGGGGTGGATGTTGTCAAAGATGAGTTCTTGTCCATCAATTTCAACGGCGATCGCTTCATGTCGCCCATTAATGGAAATGTTTTGTCGGAGGCGTTCATGGTAAATGTTGCAGAAGGGATCTTCCCTGCTACCTGTGAACAGGCTAATCTGTTTACCAGAAATGTTTTGCTTAATGAGGAATTGGCGCAAGGCAACTGCACAGGGAACGCATTCAAAAATCTGGAATTGTGCAGCGATCGCAATCAGTTGACTATGAAGGCTAGCCTTGGTCATGATGTAGTTTTGTCAGGCAGCGATCGCGCTCCGCAAAAGGATAATAAAATATATGCTGAGATTTCCGAGACGATGAGAATTAGGATCAAAAGGTAGTCTGTCGCACACAAGTAACTATATGACATCCACATCGCGTATTCTTCATAGCGACCCCGATATATTGGGGGGAACGCCCGTTTTTATTGGTACTCGTGTGCCGATAAAAACCTTGCTTGATTATCTAGAAGCGGGTGACTCACTGGATGAGTTTTTAGATCACTATCTCATCTTCTATACAGAATTTGAAGAGTTTATCTGGATTGTTGCAATAGCACATAGCAAGCGCACACCGGATTATTGGAGAAGGCGACAGATTGAGTGAGGCAAAACCTTTAAATTGTATTCAATAACTTGCTCAAAATTTATGCCTAAAAACATAAAGCATCAACTTACAATTAGCATGACATAGGATTAGACAGGAGAATAATA
>JBBSCU010000133.1:0-14782 GCA_038249935.1 Chroococcales cyanobacterium | reverse complement strand
CTCGGAGGCTAGATTATTCTCTTTTAGTGATTTTGTTTTTGCATCGACTTCTAAAAGCTTTTGTTGTGCATTTTTTTCCTGTCGAATAAGTCCCTCTTTCAATTTTTCCATGAATAGTTCAATGAATTCTTGTCTAGTTCGTGATTCACTACAGAGTACACAAATGCAGCCTCTAAGCAGTCACTTATTTCTGCTCCATCTCTCGATTTCGCTGAAATATTAAGTGTTTCATTTTCAGAAATAATATTTTTAATGACGTCTGTAATTTGCTGTCGAATGAGATTCTCGTACTCCCTAATTTCCACTAAATAGCTCCGAGTTAAAAAATTCTTTTAAGGTAAGTTGAAAGCAAATAAAGCGTTACAGATACTTTAGTCATAATATCAAGAACTTTTCTGGATATCGTCAATATCTAGGTATTATACAGAAAATCTCTAGATAAATACCCAAATCTGGATGGATAGCAATAAATTTTCTGGCTATCATCCTTTTCCGGGTAATAGACGGAATGATTCGGTATATCTACCCGATGCTTAAACAAACAAAAATCCCCAATTAGCCCTTCCTGCCATCTCCAACCCCAAAATCGTCTAAACTCAAAGTGTCCGCCAACTGCCAACGTCCCATGTCTCGCTGGTTTAACATTGCTGGTCCTTGCCAAGAAGATATCCACTATATGCTGTCTCCAACGATACGATTGCCAGATTTGGAGGGGCTAATCCAACAGCGTAGTTATTTTGTCGTTCATGCACCGCGACAAACAGGGAAAACAACGGCAATGTTAGCCCTAGCACAGCAACTTACCGCAACTGGAAGTTATGCAGCAGTAGTGGTATCGGCAGAGGTGGGAAGTGCATTTAATCATGACCCAGGTGCAGCAGAATTGGCGATTTTGGGAGCTTGGCAGAATACAATTGAGGATAACCTACCCCCAGAACTACAACCCCCAATGTGGGTTTATAATGCTCCCGGTCAGAGAATTGGCGAAAATTTAAGAGCTTGGTCACGAGCGATCGCGAAGCGCTCCGTAGGAATCGCGCGTCCCTTGGTATTATTTATAGATGAAATTGATTCTTTGCAAGATGAAACCCTAATTTCGGTTTTGCGACAGTTACGAGATGGCTTTCCCAATCGTCCAGAAAATTTTCCCACATCTGTGGGATTAATTGGTTTACGCGATGTGCGGGATTATAAGGTTGCATCGGGTGGTAGTGACAGATTAAGCACATCCAGTCCTTTTAATATTAAAGTCAGTTCCATTACCCTGAGAAATTTTAATGCTGTAGAGGTGCAAGAACTATACCAAAAACATACAGAAGAAACAGGACAAATTTTCACTCCAGAAGCCGCAGCCACAGCCTTTGATTTAACCCAGGGACAACCTTGGTTAGTTAATGCTCTTGCTAAAGAAGTTGTGGAAAAAATGGTTAAGGATAGAAGTATTTCTATTACAAAAGAACATATTTTACAAGCTAAAGAAATATTAATTGCCCGTCAAGATACTCATTTGGATAGTTTAGCCGAACGCTTACGAGAACCAAGAATAAAAGCGATTATCGAGCCAATGTTAGCGGGTTTGGAATTGGGGAATATACCCAACGATGATATTCAATTTGTGATTGATTTGGGTTTGTGTAAAATGCACCCCCAAGGTGGATTAACTATTGCTAATCCAATTTATCGAGAAGTTTTACCCAGAGTATTAACTGTGACACCAATGGCTTCCCTACCAATGATTGCACCAACTTGGTTAAACCCAGAAGGGGAATTAAATATAGATGCGTTACTTGAAGCATTTCTCAAGTTTTGGCGACAGCATGGAGAACCGTTATTAGGTAGCACTGGCTATCATGAAATCGCACCGCATATAGTATTAATGGCTTTCTTGCATCGTGTTGTTAACGGTGGTGGAACTCTGGAGAGGGAATATGCAATTGGTAGTGACAGAATGGATTTATGTCTGCGTTACAAGGATGTAACATTAGGTATGGAGTTAAAGGTATGGCGCGAGAAAAAGCGTGACCCCCAAACTGATGGTATTGAGCAGTTAGAATCTTATTTAGGGCGTTTGGGGTTAGATTTTGGTTGGTTATTTGTATTTGATAGGCGTAAAAATGCCCTACCAATGGAAGAACGTTTGTCAACTCAGGTTGTGATGACGGAAAATCAACGTGCGATTACTGTAATTCGGGCATGAGTATTTTGAGAGGAAGCTGCTAGGCGACTCGTAGGTCGCGCTTCGCGATCGCAGTTAAGGAAGTACAAGACAAGTAGTTAAGTATAATTATTTTCTTTATATTGAAGTATAAAGCCGGGTTTTTCTCAATATAAATACGCAAATAGTAATATCTGAGTTTAAATAATTACAGGTCAGCTTATGTATAGAAGTATTGATTTATTTGGATATTGAGCGATCGCGCAGCGTGCCGGAGGCATCGCTTTTCTCAAAGATGTTTAACGGTGAAATTATTGAGTTTTTAGCAGACATACATGGTACGATCAGACGAATTGGCAAGAATGCAAAGCTACCTATGAATTACAGAAACTATATCACAATCGAAGCGAATAAACGCGGTGGTAAACCTTGTGTACGTGGCTTGCGAATTACAGTTTATGAGGTGCTTGAATACCTAGCTTCCGAGATGACCGAAGCAGAAATTCTTGATGATTTTCCCGATCTAACGCGAGAAGATTTAAAAGCTTGTATTGCTTATGCGGCTGACCGTGAACGTCGGCTTATGATTTCTCCATTATCAGCATGAAATTACTGTTTGATGAAAACTTATCCCCTAAATTATCCACCCGATTGAGCGATCTTTTTCCGGACTCGCTTCATGTTCGGGATGTAGTCATGAAAGCAACAATAGACCCGATAGTTTGGAATTATGCAAAAGATAATGATTTTATGATCGTCTCGAAAGATGCTGATATGCACGATCTGAATCTAGTAATAAGGTGCGTTACATTTCATTAACGCACCCTACAAGATCGTCCCAAAATATGCTTCATCAATACAGCCAAAGTATACAGCAGGGAATCAGGAATAGGAAACAAGAAAACAATTTGTGTAATTAATTTTGTCCAATTACTTAGAGTAATTTTCCTCCCATCATTACGGTTTCTCCAGTAGGTTCTAAAGTTTGTGCAGATGGTTCAATGGTAACTGCTACTGTGCTTGTTTCTGCCCAATTTTCTAAAGGTAGTTTTAAAAATACTTTACCTTCTGCATTAGGTTTAAATTCTGCACAAGCTACTTTTTTGCCATCTACAAATGCCCACATTCGATAAACTTTACCTCGAGGTAATGCGGATACATTTTGTAAACTTAACATGGCTGTTTGTTCTTGGGGAGCAATTAATAAGCTACCAGAAGATTGTTGTTGATCTTTCATGCTTTTAATTGCCAGTAGACGGTTGTTAGGTTTACGCAATAAAGCGATCGCATCTTTATAACTAGATAATTCTGTTTCTGCTACAGCCAGTTTTTCCTGTAAGCGATAATTCGTAAATCCTAATGTTGTCATACCCATAGCACCCAAACCTACAATTAGGAATATCCACATCTGCGGTTTTTTCCAAATGGGTAAAGATGGAGAAGATATCAAAGATGCCTGTGCAGATTGGAGAATATTCTCCCTAATACCTTTTGATGGCGTAGTTTGGGGTAAAGATAGAGGTAATAAAGATAAGGTTGCTTCTAAATTAGTTATTTCTATTCTTAATTCGGGATTTTGTGCTAAATGTTCTTTAACTTTTACAATTTCTTCCGAGGAAAGATCCCCTAAAACATAACCTGCTAAAAGTTCATCCCATTCTCCAGCTTGTTGATTTTCCATAATTATTCCACCAGATTTGTCAGCAGTTTTCTAAGTTTTAACAATCCTTGTCTTGTACGAGTTTTTACAGTCCCTAGAGGTATATTTAACTGTTTAGTAATTTCCGATTGACTCAAGCCATCATAGTAAGCCATTTCTAAAATTTGGCGTTGATTCTCTGGTATCTGTTGTAATGCTTCAGTAACAATTTGCGAAATTTCTGATACAGAAACTTGATCCATAAGTGGATTTTTTGAATCTGGAGGTTGAGTATTTCCTAATCGTTCCACGAGTTGTAATTGCGATCGCTTTTGGGATAAACGATTAATAGCCCGCGAACGCGTAATAGTCATCAGAAAAGTTAACATTGCACCCCGATTTGGGTCATAACTAGAATTACGCCAAAAAGCTAAAAACACCTCTTGGGTTAAATCTTCCGCTTCAGTCACATTCCCCAGCATTCGTAAAGCCAACCTGTAAACAGCTTCACCATAACGGTCATAAATAGTACCTAAAGCCGAAAAGTTACCGGATTTTAGAGATGCAAACACCTCTACATCTGTCTGCTTAGGCAACATTTTTTTAGAAAAACCAGCGAATACCCGTAACAATATAGTATCCTCCCGCGAGTATTAAAGCAGCACTACCAAAGCGAATTACCCAATCAGACTTATTTAATAATACCTGACGTTGTTTGACCAGTCCTGTGAATAAACTAGCAAGAAAGATAATAAATGTATATCCCAAAGCGTAAAAAACCATTGTTAAAACACTAAGAAGCTGAGAACCAGTTGCTGCGGCTGCGGCTAAAATTGCAAACAGTACTGGACTAGCACAGGGAGAACTAACTAAAGCAAATGTTAAGCCGACTCCATAGGGGCCATTAATTGGTAAAGATATTTGAGTTTGGGGTAAAGGTAAATGGAAAACTCCAGCAAAACTCAAACCCATAACTAGAATAATTGCGCCAATAATAATATTAATCTGACCACGAAAATCCACAATTACAAAAGATGCAAAGGAAGAAAATAAACCAAACATACTGAGTATGGTGATATTCCCCAAAACAAATAAACCAGCCTTAATAAACGCATCCCGACGAGTGGTAATTTTGATTGTGCCAATATAACTTAAATTAACTGGTAAAAGTGCCAAAATACAGGGAGAAACACTAGCTAATAAACCACCAATAAATGCCAAAGGAAACAATATTAATGGGTTGGTAGTATTCTGTTTCCCAAACCATTGCTGATAAGTATTCTCGATTAATGAAATTGCATATTCTAAACTACTAGAAACTGCTTCAAAATAATGTACTCCTACGATTAATAAGATAGTTCCTAAAAATAGAATTAAAGGCAATGCAAATTTTTTGGATTTTTTAAATTGCGAATCATTCTGTTTATTTTCTGTTTCAGATAACATGATATTTTCCTGATTTTAGCATGAGTAAGGGTGGAGACATTTCGTAAAATGCCTCCTAAAAACTGTAGATTGTGAAAATACTTATGAAGTCTAAAATCCTTACTTAGCAGGGTTTAAGACCAAAAAACTGATTATTTTTTACCTATCTCTGCATCCAAAACTTTTGTGTAATCCTCTTGATTTGGGTTCTTTCTAAACTGAGTGATAACTTTACCATTGGCAGGGTTAATAATCGCAACAGTGGCAGTTTGAGATTTATTAGCTTGGAAGAATTTATATAAACCTAACTCTTTAGCTTTCTTCTCCGCCGCCTCACTAGTTTTTTTATTTGTGACATCAAAAACTACAAAATTGGCTGTATCTTTATATTTTTCTTTGAGACTAGATAAAGTAGGCGCAATATTTTTACATCCTGGACACCAAGTGGCATAAATATCCACTACTACGGGTTTTCCTTGGAGTTCTTTAGCTAATGATGTTTCCCCTTGTTTATCCATCATTTCTTTAGCTTGAGTATTTTGGGAAAAAATACCAGCATTAACGCTATGAGTAATCCCAATCATACTAACTAAGCTGGCGATACCTAATAAGGAAAGGGTTGTAAGCTTTTTCATGATTTTGATTTGATTTATTTTGGCTTTCATTAGATATACAAAGCTCAAGCCAAAATGGATTTATCAAATTTGAGATTTTTTCTCATACCAATTCTATATATCAATACTGTAGCCAAAACAAGAGCCTTGATAATTTTTGGCAAAACTGGCAAAGTTGCCAGAGAAAAGCATTGCTGGGCTTCTCGCTTGGAAAATGCCTAGAGGTTCAATATCTAGACGAATATCAACATCAATCGTAGAATTACGCCACCCAATTAATAAGGCACTAGCACCACCTGTAAACTAAATGCAGCCTGAACCTTGATCTTCTCTACCCAAGGCTTGCATAAGTCGTTCTATTTTCAATCATAGTCAACATTTGGGCGCATATTTTTTCACTGTGATTAGATTCCTCAATTTGCGACCTTTTTTGAGCATTGTCTATTCTTGATTTTAGCTGATCAGAAAGCTTGAAAGGGACTCTTTCAATTCAAAAAGGTGCGTTACATTTCATTAACGCACCCTACAAGATCAGCGATTACTAGGTCGCGCTGAGTGCAAGGCACACGCGATCGCACTACGTCATAAAAATTCATGAAAGAGGTTATCGAACGGTTCTGTATTTTTCCAGCGATAGGTGTTGAAGTCTCGATAATCGACCGATAAAATTTGACCATGACCTAATTCTTCTGCAAGGATAACGAGAGAGGAATCGGCTAAATCCATCGGTAAGTCTTTATATTTTTCCATCAGTTCTTTAATACGCTGGCAATGATGTTGTTTGAGATTAAAGATTTGTAGCTTTCCTGTATAAATTTTATGAATAAAGATTTTTGGAGCATCTACTCCTACTCTTTTTTGTAATAGATAGCATGTTTTCGTGACGACACACCAGGTTGTAATAAATTGCTGATTAGCTAAATATTGAAATCGTTTTTTGGCAGATATATGAACTGCATCTTTTTTATTGGCAAGAGCTAACCAAAAGCCTGTATCAACTATGATCATATTTTTGGTTAAGTTCACGTTCTAAGTAGTTTTTATGGTTTTTTGAGAGGTCTGTTTCAGCTTCTATGCAACCGATAAAGTCTGACCAGTCTTGCAAGGAATTTTCTGAAGATTCGTGTTGATTCAGAAGGTAGCGTTTTTTCAGGACTTCTACGAGTTCCACTATGATTTGTTGTGCATCGGGTGGAAGAGACTCAATATCTTGTTGAATTGTATCTAAGTTCATTGTGATTAGATTCCTCAATTTGCGACCTTTTTTGAGCATTGTCTATTCTTCATTTTAGCTGACCAGAAAGCTTGAAAGGGACTCTTTCAATTCAAAAAGGTGCGTTACATTTCATTAACGCACCCTACAAGATCG
Source organism: Chroococcales cyanobacterium (assembly GCA_038249935.1). Lineage (GTDB taxonomy): Bacteria > Cyanobacteriota > Cyanobacteriia > Cyanobacteriales > Nostocaceae > Nostoc. Next base: position 7,580 of record JBBSCU010000133.1, on the reverse strand, counting down.
GCGATTACTAGGTCGCGCTGAGTGCAAGGCACACGCTACGCGTAGCTTGCTTCCCTGGAGGGGTACGCGATCGCACTACAGCAATGACACAAACTCTTCAACGCTTAACTCAATATCTCGAATTATTGCTCTTAACGTTCCTTTAGCGATCTCTGAGTGGTTTGGAACAACAACTTGGGCAAACGGTTCATCTCTTCGCATGATAATGTGACTGCTTTCTTGTCGCTTTTGATAGAAACCAATTTTTTCTAGAACCTTGATGCACTCTTTCCCCGAAATACTAGGCAAATTACTCACACAACCACCAAGAATGTTTCAAAATTGTCTTCTGGGACAGACAAACCATCTTCTTCTAGGGCAGTCACGTAGCCTGTGATGGCTTCCTTGATGTTTGACAGAGCCTCCTGTTTCGTTCTTCCTTGGCTATTACATCCCTTTAAACTTGGACACTCCACAACCCAGTAACCATCTTCATCTTTATATAAGATTACCTGTCTTGTATGCTGGCTCATAGGTGCAAACCATATAGTTGTTTCTTATTTTAACCTTGAACGATTACTAGGTCGCGCTTCGCGATCGCACTTATAAAGGATCCAAAATATCTTGTTTACTTACCTGTTTATGAAGGGAAATAGCTCTAAAAATACTATTAAGTGTTCCTACTCTCAAAGGATTATGATTCGGAATGCTAATTCTCTGATGTTTAGGAATTTGAGTTTCCAAAATAATGTGGCTACCTTGCTGATGAATAATGATCTAATTCCAAGAACGACAAAGAACATCTGCTAAATGTGAACCTTTAAGATTTCTGGGTATTTTCATGGCATCATCAAAAGTTCATTTTTAACGAGATGTAATTTAACATTGGGAACAATTTGTTGATCAAAATAGTATCCAATAACTGCTTCAATAGCATTGGCTTTCAACTGCTCCCAATTATCACCTTCGGTGAAAATGTCCTCAGTTAAACATTCTGCAATAAACCCTCCATCTTCTTCTTGAGAAACCTCAAAAACAATTGTTTGATTCATTATTCAACCCATGTAGGATTATGTTCAATATAATTATAATATCGCCAAATTAGAGCGATCGCCCTCTCATTTTAACCTAGCGATCGCATCCACAGTTACAGCTAAAAGTGCGATCGCCCCCTCATTTTAACCTAGCGATGCCTTCTCTACGAGACGCTTTGCGAACGGCGAGCGCAGCTATTCCATCCACAGTTACAGCTAAAAGTGCGATAGCGTACCCCTCCAGGGAAGCAAGCTACGCGTAGCGTGTGCCTTGCACTCAGCGCGACCTAGGAATCGCGATGCACAATCGAAATTATCCGATTCTAATAAGGGTCGATGTGTTTTGGGTGCGATCGCATTCCCTAACTCATACCAAAAAGCGATCGCACTAAAAACCTTAAACCAGAACTCCTGCCATCTCCCTAATTCGATTTGCCCAGGTTTGAGACAAGGTTGAAATTTGGAGACGACTAGAATCACTTGCCCAAGTCTCCAACCAATGGGTATGCCATCGAGACAATTGACGTTGTATTTGAGCTAATTCAAAGGCACTGTCCACATCTAAATCAATTGCTGTCAGTTCTAAAAATACTTTACTTTCTCTAACAATCCCAAGTACCCCTTCCCTATTAACCCCATCCAAACTGAGAGATGCCATTTGCAGAAAGTTCTGTGCCAATCGTTCAAGACGTACAGAAAGGCGATCGCACCGAAAGGCAATTTGTTCTACAGTCCAGTTATTCATACGCTTCCTAATAACTTGTGGATGATTTGTTTGACCTGTTCCCGAATCGCTGGATCTAAAATCTCCATCGCTCTATTTTGACGTGGACGCAGATTTACCATTGATTCATAGAAAATTTCTTGAGAAATAGGATTCCAACTCGCGCCCCAAACATCCTGCTGTTGACTTTTATTCTCAAGTAAAATGGTTTCGCAGTCCGAGTGCATTTCACCTCCACCTGCCAAAATTTGATGACGTATATCTACGGCTGTTTTAATATAGAAACGATTGGCTTGAAGCATCTCGTTGATTTGGGTAGGTGTTGCAGGTTCTTGTAAAATATCAATGATCAAGGGTAAAATACGAACAAATTTATTAAATCATTCTCTGATTTTAGCTGACCAGAAAGCTTGAAAGGAACTCTTTTAATTTAAAAAGGTGCGTTACATTTCATTAACGCACCCTACAAGATCGGCGATTACTAGGTCGCGCTGACGCTACGCGTAGCTTGCTTCCCTGGAGGGGTACGCTATCGCACTATCCTAATATTTTTGAACCTCATTGAGTACCTCATCTAAAAAAGGAGCATCTGATTTAATCACATTATCCTCACTTCCATCATGTTTATGATGAGGAAAAGTAGGGAGATTTAATTTTCGATGATGTTCAGTATTGTCATAACGAAAAATTAGGTTATTTTCTGAATTCATATATTGATAACTATACATTTTTCGATCTATGGAGATTTCAACATAGACAAATTCTCGGAAATGCAGCAAAGAATTATCTTGAAAATCAATTTTTCCTCTGATCAAGCCTTCATACATTCCTATTTTTTCACTTTCAATCTTGAATATTTTGACAATTTCTGAAGATTTAATTAAAAGCTGAATCTGCTGAAAATAATCTTCAATTAACAAAATCAATCCCCTCTATAGACTCTTTCATTTGTTGTAAATGTGTCAACATTCGAGATTCGCCAATCCATTCATCAAAATCAAAATTATGGGATAATTCATCATTATTAAAGCGGGTTATAAATTCCTTTGTTGATAATTGATACTTGGTTTCCAATTCTAGAAGTCGTTCTTCTGTTCTTTTTATTCCTGCTATTACACTTTGTAATCTTTCTGATAAAGCACTTTCAATAATTCGTCTGAGAGAATCTGGATCTTTTGATCTGAGTTTGAGTTCAGCCATTATTTTTTCTCTTCTGATGCTGTGAAGTCTAAAAGATGTTCTTGGGGTGAGTAGTTGTTATTCCTTTTTCTATTTTATCGCTTGATAATCAAGACAGTCGCTACAAGATCCGCAATTCCTACCGAGCGCTTACGCGATCGCCCTCTCATTTTAACCTAGCGATCGCATCCACAGTTACAGCTAAAAGTGCGATCACCCCCTCATTTTAACCTAGCGATCGCACTGTAGGGTGTGTTAGCGACAGCGTAACGCACCGAAAATCAGTAAATAATAAAATTATATGGTGCGTTACATTTCATTAACGCATCCTAAAAGATCAGCGATCGCACTGGGATTGTTGGGCTGATAGGCTTTGCTCTAACGATTTCTTTTGCGCCTATAGTATGGAGCTACTGGTTTTCCGCTTCGACTGTTAGTATAACCACTTACATATTCATACTCATTTTGATTAGTAATTCTTTGATATTCTGCTTCTGAAATTTTTTCTTGAGTTGCAATTGTCCTGGTAGTTGGTTGTGGTGTAGATTTTTTAGATATCGCTGTGTTAGCGCTAGAAAGCTCTTCTAGCCTCTGATTTAGGCTAGATATTTCACCTTGCTGACGCTGAGAATGAATGAATAGTCAGCTAACCAGCCAAATAAAATCCAAAATAAAACTGAACATAGCAAAAACGCAGCTACCTTAATGTAATTAAAGAGCTTCTTCAGTAGATTTCTATTAGATTCTAAATCGGAACTTTTGAGATCAAAAAACTGGTTAACGAAAAAATTGCTGCCCTACAACTGCTCCTGAATTCTTATCAACATTGATGTTGACCCCTGATTCAGTACTTTGAGAAACATGGGAAGAATTTTGAATTTGTTGATAATGAGTCACTAACCTTTCGAGATCCTCTTGAAACTTACTGTCCCATTCGGCTTCACTGAGAATTGCGGCTTCTAAGAGTTTTGACTCAGACTTATCGATTTCGAGTTTGCCTTGAAATCTTTTTACTAAGAAGCCTAAAACATCTGCCCCAGCTTTTTCCAAAGCACCGCCTGAAACTTTGTCGATCGCCCACAGCGAAATGTTTACCGCTTGTAAAGCTAGTACAGATAATTCCATCTTGATAGTGACCTCATTAATTCTGAATCTTTACCAATTTATAGCACATACACCTACAGATAACCTTAAAATGGCTTTTCTCCACACCCCGATAATCTGCAAAAACACCCTTCACCATATCAAAACCACCATGATTGATACCCACGTTCTTAGCCTTGGTAGTAAAGCTGTTCGCAGTTATCTAGATTTTTATTCTCCGAGAATTTAAACTTTTTAGCTTCCAACTTTAACCTTTCATTCTCCATCCGTAGCGCCAATATTTCATTCTTCTGCAATTCAATTAATGACTTTTGACTAATTACCTCACCAAAGGCTTTTTTCCGGTTTTCAATGCCAAACCAACGCTGGTAGGTTTTTGTATGTTCATCAACAGTATGACCTAAATTGTCTGCTGCGGCTTTGATGGGTATTCCCTGAAGATGCGCTCGAATCGCGCAAGCATGACGCAAATCGTAGGGTTGAAACTCAATTCCCACTTTTCTAAACCATCTGGATATATCTCTCCGCATCCAATTAATATTTTGCACAGATGCAATTTTTGTCACCTTTTTTTCTAAAATATTTAATGGTTTGGGATTTTGTAAATCAAATAATTCTATCCATTCCGGTACAAAAGGAATAACTTCTCGATATCCAGTTTTTGTATTTTTATTAACTTTCCACGTATGGTCTATATTTTGGGGAGACATCCACCAATTAATATCTGGTTCGACAAATAATTCCCTTGGTCTTAACCCAAAGGTTGCCAACATTCCATATACCCAACGCCACATTTCCCAGGTGTCTATTTCATCAGTGATATTTGTATTTTTGCGATTGAGGGCGAATTTTTCAAATAGGTCAAAAGAAGATACTATTTTATCATTCTCAGGTATTTCTCGATGGGCAGGAGTGACATGATCCCGTCTCACATCAAGTATAAATCCCAACTGAAAGGTTTTAATGAAAACAGAAGTTACGGCTATCAGTTCATTTTTTTTATTTCCCTGAAATGAATTAATAATTTCCTCAAAGTTATTTTTTGTTGTCAAAGTGGCTAAAGGAATATTTCTTTTGATAACAGATATATAGTTAGCAAAAGTATTTTGACTGGTAATAGTCTTTTGACGGGTTTGATAATATTTATCCTCAAATGTATCTAATAATTCCCCAATAGTTTTTATCTCTTGCTTCTCTCTAGATTTAATTCCTAAATACTTCTCATTCCACTCGAAAGTATGGCGAGCAATTAATTTACCCAACTCGTAACTTTCCTCGATCGCAGTTTTCAGTCCCTCTAAATTCGCTGGTATCCCTAGAGACAAGTCATACTGCTTTTTTTCCTTACCCAAACTGAAATCGCCTGGTTTTAACGGTAGGGTAGCCCGTAACTGAAGAGAATTGCCAGTTTGTTTAATGGTGACTCTAATTCTATCCCTTTTTAAATTAGTATTAGCTTCGACAAACTTCTGATCAAAAACTTCTTGATACTGTAATTCTGTTGCTTTAATTTTCGCCATTATTCCTCTGTAGCTACCGTCTGTGGTGTTCTGCGGCTCAAAGTCTGCAAACATATCGGCAAAAAAGTCCCTTGAGTCTGCGTTGGCATCCTCATCTGTAGATGGGGGATATGTCTGCGATATTAAATTTTGGCGATCGCTTTGCTCGGCGTAGCGATCGCAATTACCCTGGTTTTGATTTTGCCCGCTCATTCCCTAAATATTCCCTTATTTATAAGCTGAAATGGTAAAAACAAAATGTTATTGTTGAGCAAAATCACTTTACACGACAAGTTACTCACGAACATTTTTAGCATATTACCAGTTGCCATAGCAGTTATATGGTGCCTGGTGGTGTGATGTGCGCCCCCACTCTCACAGACATCACCCGCGCTTGGGCGCTTCTCGAATACTTCCGCACCAATTGGTTAGAACCAGTGTGGTTGGGTTGTTCTTTAGAACGCTACGAACAAATCCAAACTTATGATGACTTTAGAAATTGGTTAGATGAAGACCGAAATCATCGAGATTCTGACTTAGGTTTTTATTGGCGCATGGGCTTAGATATCGGTCTAGATAGATATGGCGCTGGTGTTGGTAAATATGTCACTTGGGGATATTTAGCCCATGAAGATAAATACCAAAAGCCGACTATTGAAGGCCGAAATGCGGCGATGATTATGAAAAGTGGAGTGTACGACAGCTTCGCAGACACTCACGTTTTAATGGATCAGTCATTTACCCGCGAGAATACAACTCACTCCTGGTACGATGAAGGGACAGCAGATATTCATCCTAGCGATCGCACCACTAAACCCACTGCAATCAATACCAAAGACTTTGATAATGCCTACTCTTGGTCGAGTGCAGTCCTTCACAAAGACTTCGGACGCTTGGAAACTGGCCCCTTAGCGCGGCAATTAGTAGCTGGTGGTAAACATGGCGAATCTTGGCAACATTACGACGGCTTGATCCTCGATGTCTTCAAACAAATGGGTGGTGCTAGTATTCATGTGCGTCAGCTAGCACGAGTTCACGAACTTGTCAAGTTATATCGTCAAGCCGAACACTGTTTGCGCGAATTCAAATTAAATGACCCCTGGTATATTAAACCCAAAGAAAAAGATGGACGCGGTTGGGGTGCAACGGAAGCAGCGCGGGGTTCCTTGAGTCACTGGGTAGAAGTGGAGGGCGGTAAGATTAAGAATTACCAAGTGATTGCCCCCGGTACTTGGAATATTGGACCTCGTGACGGTGAAGGAATTCGCGGCCCTATTGAAGAAGCCTTAATTGGGACACCCATTTACGATTCTAGCGATCCGGTCGAAGTTGGTCATGTGGCGCGATCGTTTGATTCATGTTTGGTGTGTACAGTTCATGCTCATGATGCTAAGACTGGTGAAGAGTTGGCGCGTTTTCGGACTGCTTAACGAATGCTAATTTTTAATAGCTAATGACTAATTATTTTTTAGTTAGTCATTAGCTGTATTTTTTACCACGTTAGATATTATGCCATGATTAGAAATAGCTAGGGTATGAGGCAAAAGTTTATGACTATAACTATAGAAGCTGTTTATGAACAGGGGGTACTCAGGCTATTACAACCGATTCCATTAGCTGAAGGAACTCGTGTTGAAGTCACTGTGATTTCAACTGAAACTAAAGCTAAAGACAAAACTCCTAGAGAGATTCTGGCGCAAATTGCAGCCATGCCTTTAGAAGTTAGTAATGATAAATTTTCTGGTCGAGATCATGACATTAAACTTGGCAGATTTTTCGTCAATTCTCAGATAAAAACTGGAGTTTCACGGACTGCGCCAGTAGGGTTGTGATGAATAAACTCCATTTAACTGAGGCATTCACCTTTGATCATCACTTTCGTCAATTTGGTTTCGTGAATGTTGTACCTTGAGAGTTGTGCGATCGCCTTCAACAGTCACAATATCTTTACCTACGATTTCTCAATTCTGAAAAATACTAAAGGATTGCCATTTACGATTTTTTCATCTACCTTTATCATCCCAATTCTTTCTACTAATTTTTGTGAATCAAGGTTGGGCT
>JBBSCU010000132.1:0-14945 GCA_038249935.1 Chroococcales cyanobacterium | reverse complement strand
GACGCTGGTTGGAGTTTTTCCCCAATCTTCCGGGGGTATTTGCTCTAAATGACTGACGCACTCAAGTTCCATGTCATTTAATTTATCAGATTTTGGGTGAAATTTTTGGCTATCTCTCTGCTAACCCCCTGAACGGTTACGGTAGAAAATGGCTGAAATTCTCACCCTTCAATTAATCAACTAACAGCAAAATCTGTATATCTACGCACAGAGGGTAACTGAAAACCTAAAACAATATCTTCTTTTGGGACACCTAATTCAACTAATTCATTAGCAATTCCTACCTCTGTTCCATCTTGCTGAATCCAGATTTTCTCGTCAATAATATCTAGATGGAGAACAGGCCCATATATACGGTTTTGATCACGCCAACCTACATAAACTAATTGATAATGATCGTGTTCTGGATCAAAAATTGTCTGTGCTTGAATGCGATTATCCCAAACAGTACTAGCGTGTTGTTGAAGCAAATTCTTAATATATTGTCGATATTCGTCTAGCTTTGCCATTCTGATATCGCCTCCTGTTCAATATTATAAATTAGTAAACAGAGTTGATTACTTTTAATTACAGATTGGATAAATGGGAGGATAAAAAAATTATTGTAAACAGTACTAGGAACTGCTAAATATAAAGTGCGATCTGCTTCTTGTTCTTGTAAAGCAATTCGGTAAATGATAAATTGTCCTAATGCAGCATAAAGTTCTGTTATTTTTGAAGGACTCAGAAAACTTTTAATTTCAACAGCTATTTTTTGTCCTCGTTTTTCGGCTGCAATAACTTTTTCTGCTCCTAAATCAACATATAGCTCAAGGGTTCCGGCCTGGAGAGCATAAGGATCATGAGTGATTAACCACCCTTCTTTTTCAAGTGCTGTTTTGACAACTGTATGAAAAGCATCTTTCGCAGACACAGATTTAATTCCAATTCAATAATATATTGACAACCTAGCGAAACAATAATTTGAATTGAAGCGCAAAGTAGCGCAGAGGTTTTAGAGAATTTGCGATAAAAATTTGCGTGTTCTTTCTTCTTTGGGGTTGTTAAAAAAGGTGTCGGGGGTAGCTGACTCGACGAGGGAACCGCTATCCATTAAAATAACTCGGTCGGCGACTTCACGAGCAAATCCAACTTCGTGGGTGACGACTACCATTGTCATCCCATCACGCGCTAGACCTCGCATTACATCCAAAACTTCTCGTACCATTTCTGGATCTAAGGCTGAGGTGGGTTCGTCAAACAGCATAATTTTAGGTTGCATGGCTAAAGCACGAGCGATCGCTACTCGTTGCTGTTGTCCACCAGATAACTGTCCTGGATATTTCTGCGCCTGTTCTAAAATTCCCACTCTTTCTAATAGTTGCATCGCCAATTCTTCAGCTTTTGGCTTTGGCGATCGCCGTACCCAAATTGGTGCTAAAGAAATATTTTGCAGCACTGTGAGATGAGGAAATAAATTAAATTGCTGAAATACCATTCCCACCTCTTGGCGAATTGTTTCAATATTTCGCAAGTCATGGCTGAGGTTAATTCCGTCGATTTCAATTCTTCCCTTTTGGTATTCTTCTAGAGCATTAAATGTGCGGATAAAGGTAGATTTTCCTGAACCAGATGGCCCCATTAACACTACTACCTCTCCGCGATTGACTGTCAAGCTCACACCCTGGAGAGCGTGGAATTTTCCATACCACTTGTGAACATCTTCAGCAATAATTATCGGTTTTTGTTCTGTTGTCACAGATTTGCACCTCCGAATCATTTAACCGAGTAAATTAGCGATACCTAGCGACAAACTGATAGGGTGACAATCAGATATTTGCTGATTTTATGTAGCAGCGATCGCCTATCAATAATAACCCTAATTAGTAAGATTTAACAGTGCGATCGCGCATCTTATATTTTGCCAGAACGATACCACTACATTACAAAATCAGTCATGAATAAAATTTGTGATGTAAGTCCTATAAAGATATATTATGAAGACCAAGCACCAGAAGAAGCTAGGTATTTGCTAACTAGAACAGGTCAAGAAGTACCACAAGTATCAAGTCGCGCCATAATAGAATTGATAACGACCATAATGGTCTATAAATTTGAACAACTAAGCCGAGCCGAGGTGGAAGTCATGTTAGGGATAACTTTACAGCAAACGAGAGTTTATCGAGAAATTAAGGAAGAAGGACGACAAGAAGGACGACAGGAAGCAACGGTTAAATTGATTGTTCGACAATTAACTAAGTGTCTTGGACAAGAATTGTCTGAGGAAATGCAAGCAACGATTTCTCCTTTACCGTTAACAGTGCTTGAAAATCTAAGCGTTGCTCTGTTAGATTTTACCAGCTTGGCGGATTTACAAACTTGGTTAGATGCACAATAAATCACATAACTGGCCGAACAAGGCAAAAGTTAAAAGATGAATAGGAGTCAGGAGTCAGGAGTCAGAGAGAACCATCTCCTAACTCAACTGTTTTTCTAACTGCTTAGAAGCCAAGGACATCGAATAACAAAATATCCAATAAATAAATCCAATAAATAGATAAACTTCTGCATAGCGGCCAAGAAACTGTGGTTGTGCCAATATCGAACGGGCAATACCTGTTAGTTCTACTAATCCCACTAAAGATAAGAGTGAAGTGTCTTTAAATAAGCCGATAAATTGACCGACAAGGGCAGGAATAACGGCACGTAAAGCTTGAGGTAGGATAATTAATAAAACCACTAAGGTTGTATTTAATCCTAATGCTTTGGCAGCTTCAATTTGTCCGCGAGGAACTGATTGAAGTCCACCGCGCACGTTTTCTGCCATGTAAGCAGCACTAAAGAGTACTAGTCCAGCAATGGCTCGCAATACCCGATCTAAACGCACATCTGCTGATAATAATAACGGCAGCATTACCTGAGCGAGGAATAAAATCCCAATCAGTGGTACTCCCCTAACGATTTCAATATACAAAATAGAAAACCAACGTACTACAGGCAAATCGCTTGTGCGTCCTAAAGCTAATAAAACTCCAATGGGAAAGGAAAGTACAATACTGACTGCTGCCATTAGTAGGGTAAGTAGTAAACCGTTCCACAAATTTGTAGATACAGATTGCAATCCCAATCCACCGCCAATTAGCCAGAGAATGACGGGGAAAGACAATAACCATAATAGGGAAAGCCAAGGAGTTAGTACTTTAGTAAACTTTCCCCCAAGCCAAAAACCTGCAAATAGCACAACTGCAATTAACAATAACCAAAGGCGGGATGTCAAGTCTATTGGTAAAACAACTAACAAAACGCCGATAATGAAAGCAAAAAAAATAATTCCGCGCTTTGTTAACTGTTGTTTACTAAAAAATATACCGCCAGTTATAGCGCCTAAAGTCGAAGCGATCGCTAACACAATCCAAGTTCGCCAATACAAGGCTTGGGGAAACCTTCCAACTAAAAATAAACGTAAATTAACCTGAATTACTGTCCATTGTCCTTGAGTTGTTGCCCAAGTTAGAACTCCTCGCGCTATCCAAAACAGCAACACTAAACAGACAACAGTTAACAGGCTGTTGTACCAAGTACTGAATAGGTTTTTACGCAGCCAAGTTAATTGAGGATTTGTCATTGGTCATTTGTCATTGGTCATTTGTCATTGGTCATTTGTCATTGGTCATTTGTCAAGACTCAAACTTTCACTCTCAAAGGCTCAACTTCCGAGTTAAGAGGCTCAACTTCCGAGTTCAAAGGTGCAACTTCCGAGTTCAAAGGTGCAACTTCCGAGTTCAAAGGTGCAACTTCCGTGTTCAAAGGTGCAACTTCCGTGTTCAGAGGCTCAACTTCCACCCTCAAAGGCTCAACTTCCACCCTCAGAGGCTCAACTTCCGTGTTCAGAGGTGCAACTTCCGTGTTCAAAGGTGCAACTTCCACCCTCAAAGGCTCAACTTCCACCCTCAAAGGCTCAACTGCCGAGTTCAAAGGCTCAAGTGTCAGCCTCAACTGTTTTATCATCTCTTTCATTTCCCTCATTTCCCTTATCTCTCTTTAATTTGCACAGTGCGATTGAACAAATTCATCGCTACGGAAATAGTCAAGCTGAGAATGAGATAAGTAAGCATAATCAGTAATATGACTTCTACGGCTTTCCCCGTTTGGTTAAAGGTGGTGGAGGCGACAAAATAAATATCGGGGTAGCCGATCGCGATCGCTAAACTGGTATTTTTCGTCAAATTCAGATACTGACTCGTCAACGGTGGAATTATTACCCGCAAAGCTTGGGGAAAAATCACCAACCGCATCACCAACCCTGGTTTTAATCCTAGCGATCGCGCTGCTTCCCATTGTCCTTTAGCTACTGATTGAATCCCACCTCTGACAATTTCAGCGATAAACGCACCTGTGTAAAAAGTTAATCCCAATAGCAAGGCTGAAAACTCTGGGGATAAAGTAAACCAAGGGAATTCTAAGCCATTTTGACTAACGCCAATAAAACCCCAAAAAGATATCTTATTTTCTGTTTTGGGAAAACTGAGGAAAACAGCAAAGTACCAAAACAGCAATTGCAGCAGTAAGGGTGTATTGCGGAAAACCTCCACATAAACCATACTGATATTCCGCACTAGCCAGTTGTCTGAAAGTCGCGCAATTCCAGCACTTACCCCCACAATTGTCGTGAGAAAAATTCCCGCGATCGCCACCCGCAAGGAGTTAATTAACCCCACCCACAAAGCATTACTGTAGGTGTCAGTTGGTTTGTAGGTAATCAGCGTCTCGCCAATATCAAAAGATGCCTGTTGTTTAAGAAAATCAAATCCAAACTGAATACCCAATTGCCGCAAATTGCGGTTAAGATTGCCCCACAGTATCACTACCACAACTGCTGCTAAAAATACGGCAACTAATTGCAAAGTAATGCGCCAAAAGCGATTATCACGCCATATAGGCAATTTGTCATTTGTCATTTGTCATTGGTCATTTGTCATTGGTCATTTCATGGGAGAAGATCATTCTGCTCTCCACTCATTACTCAGCACTCATCACTCACTACCGGAACGGCGGAGAATAAAGCAGTCCGCCTTTGCTCCAGAGTTGATTTTGACCACGAGCTAGATTGAGTTTTGTCTTGGGGCCGAGGTTGCGATCGTAAATTTCGGCGTAGTTACCGACGTGCTTGATTATTCTGGCTGCGAAGTCTTTTGTTAAGCCGAGTCCTTCACCAAGGTTGCCTTCTGTTCCTAAAAAGCGTTTAATATCTGGGTCGTTACTACTAGCGAACTGACCCACATTCTGAGAAGTGATGCCCAACTCTTCAGCTTTTACCAGAGAATAAACCACCCATTTGAGAGCATCACCAAACTTAGCATCTCCTTTGGCGATCGCTGGTGCAAGGGGTTCTGAAGAAATAACTTCCTCAAGAATCTCATTATCTTCTGGTTTGGGCAGAGTCGTGCGCCGAGAAACCAATGCCGAACGGTCAGCTGTAATGCCATCGCAACGCCCTTGAGCATAAGTAGCAAAGGTAACATTAACGTCTTCAAACACAACAGGTTTGTAAGTGATACCTCTCTTTCGCATTTGGTCTGCTAAATTCTGTTCGGTAGTAGTACCAGTTTGAACGCAAATTGCTTTATCTTTCAAGTCTGCCAGGGACTTAATGCCGCTATTTTTGCGAACCATTAAGGCTTGACCATCATAAAAGACAACGGGGGCAAATTCTAGACCAACTGAACTATCACGACTGAGTGTCCAGGTAGTATTACGGCTGAGAATGTCTACTTCCCCAGTTTGTAAAGCTGTAAACCGCTCTTTGGAATTAAGATTGCGAAATTCTACGGCATCTGGATTGTCAAATAAAGCAGCTGCGATCGCTCGGCAAATATCTACATCGATGCCGCTATATTTACCATCAGTTCCCACAAAGCTAAACCCTGGAATTTCGCCACTGACACCGCAAATTAACTGACCACGGCTTTTGATGGTATCCCAGCGATTTCGAGTTGCTGGTGCGGCTGAACTGCCTGGAGTGCTAGCTGTATTTGCTGTTTGTCCTGACTCTCCACCACAAGCAGCGATCGCAAAAACTAGGGGTGCGATCGCTAGAATTAAAGCTGATTTACGCATAAACTTCATAGTTACTAAAAAATAAAGATGTATTGCTCACTACAATTATTCAGTGAAAACAGTTTGTTGCTTGTAATATAAAACTCTACCAGCCTCTGTGCTAGATTTAGCATCCTCAAAAAGGGTAGTTGAAGTTTTTACTTATATTTTCAAAAGCCTCAGATTCTATGTAGATATTATCTCAACTTGGCTTCAGCCTTCGAGTTTTATTTAAAATACTGCCACCATGCTTGATGTAGCAATACATTCATTAAACCTAGAAAAGAATATTAAAACTTAAGTGAGTTAATGCTATATCCTTCACTGGATAAGATTTGGAAAAAAGTGATTATCGCTTCTTCAAGAATGAGCGAGGTACTTCAAAAAATATCATTCACAGCGCAGAACGATCATCTATTTTTCCTATCTTCAATGCCCAATCCCCCAATTGCAATAAGTAGCCACACCCAACCCAAACAACTACCCCTAGCCGGTTAAACTAGGTCTGTTAACAGCTGCTCCACGTTCCTTATGAGGCTTTTATGGGAGCTAACCTCAAACAGATTGCCAACTATTTAGACAACCTTGGTTGGGATTACCGTTTGGATGATAAAGAAGGCCGAATTATAACAGGTGTGGAGGCTGATCACCTAGAAGATTTCCTGATAGTTGTCCAATTGGATGAAGAGGGAAAATTTTTTCGGGTATTTGCCCCTCAAGTTCTGGCAGGAATTCAAAGCCATCCTCACAAGGGAGCTATCCTCCAGACAATGCTTGCCATTTCCTGGGAAACCAAAATGTTGCAATGGGAATATGACCCATCTGATGGCGAAATTCGTGCTATTATTGAGTTCCCTCTGGAAGACTCCATTCTCACAGAAAGGCAGTTTCACCGTTGTCTGAGTGGGTTAATTCAGATTGTGGATGGCATAGCGATACCTCGCCTGAAAGAAGTGATGGCAACAGGTCTTGATCCGGGGAATATAGAACTTGGGGAAAGACTGTTACTCAGTATCCAAGAAGAAGCGCCAGGATTGCTAGATTTGCTGGAAAAAGCAATGGAAGCGCGAAAAAAGCGAGGAAGTTTTAAGGGCGAGTGAGACGGATCATCACTTAAATAGCTATACTCCAAAGTGATACCCTCACTATATAACTGAAATTTTTTAGGGCTGGATTTTATGACATCCTATGCAACCTCCTCTGCCAAAGCGGAAATGAGTGAACTCCGGCGGTTAAAAGGCCTACTACCGCCAGAATTGCAAAGCTGGGTCATGGTTGAAGGCACAACTGAAGTCAATCCACCCCTGGTTCGCTGCGAAGAAATTGGTAAAGACCAGGTAGAAATTCAAATTGACTTGGTGAAATGGGATGACCTCGCAATGGATCAGCGTAATTTGCTGTTCTGGCATGAAGTTGCTCGCGTTCAAAATGACACAATCCCCAAAGATGGTTGGGAAATGGCAGCACTGGCCATCGGTTTAGGTGGTGCTGTGGGCGAATTGTGGGTACAAGATGGATTGCTGTTAGTGTTAGCTTTGTCGCTGTGTGGTGTGTCAGGCTGGCGACTGTACCAAAAGAATAATGGGGAAAAGCAAATAAAAGAATTGCTCAATGCTGATGAAAAAGCGATCGCATTGGCAACTCGTTTTGGTTATAGTCTCCCCAATGCCTACAAGAGTCTAGGTAGCGCCTTGAAAACCCTGATTGATAACACTCCTAACAAACGCCAACGGTCGAAATACGAAGCAAGACTATCTGCCCTTAAACGCAGTGCTAATAAGGCAAAAACTAAATCCAGAGCTACAGATGAAGGCGGATTGTAATTAGTTAAAAGTTAGAAGTTATGAGTGAACTCCAAACTTCTGTAGAGACGCGATTAATCGCGTCTCTAACCCTGACTCTTCAAAGCTGGTTTAGCATTTTATGCGTCTGGGGGATCACGCGCACGTGCTTGACAAACCGCTTCATTAAAGCTTGCCACGTCAAAACTTGATCGCTCAAAGGTGCAAGCACAGGTATTGGGGAAAATTGTTCCGATGCTGCTAAAGGCGTAACAGGTTGTAGAAATACTGGGATATCTGGACTAACGTCTGCCACCAGCAAAGCTGAACGTTCCAATTCGGCGGGATCTGTATTTTGAGACACAATTATCTTGACAAAAACATTTAAATATGAATCATGACATAATTGAAGAAATTTACTATGTTCTTGCCAATGACTTTCGCCGCTAACACTGGGCAATTTGAAATCCATACCAACAGAGTCTAAGTAGGAGAGAATCATCGCCAGTTGTTCTGGGCGATGCCCGCCAGTTTCTAAATATATAGGTAGGCCAGTTATGGCTCGCACCTGGGGTAGAAACTGCATTAAAAATGGAGCATGAAGAAGCGGTTCACCCCCCGTTAAGCTAATGCTATCGTGTAGACAAGGTAGATTTTGTCGTTCCACCCATTCCATTAATATTGGTAATGGAACAGGGTTAGAGTGGATTTCAAAGTCGCGCAATCCAGGCGATCGCTCTATCCGACAAGTAGCCGGTGCATCCCAAGTGTGGGCGCTATCACAAAAATGACAGCGCAAATCACACAAAGCAAAACGAATAAATATCTGACGTGTCCCTACATTCAGTCCTTCCCCTTGAATGGCAGAAAAGACCTCAATCAGGCGTGCGGTAGGTGTAACCGTAGTTTTAGCAATCATTTGATGAGATCAACGCGATCGCGTTGTGTCGGCACAACAGCAAGGATGTTTTTTGGCTTCTTGTTCTATTGTGAATCGTCGCTGGCGATCTCCAATCTCAGCCCCGGTAAATAGCAATTAGTCCTGATTACTACTGATTCCAATATTAGGTTAGGTAATTTTGGAGGACAAAATAATGTTTGGCAGATTACATTATACATGGCAACGAAAGTGCAGAGCTTCATGACTAGCCAACCGACAGAAGTCGATTTTCCAGTTAATTCCCTAAACGACACGGCTATAGTGCTGGTTCCCACGCGGTTGAGCGTGCTGGAAGCTTTAGGCTTTAAGCAAACCTGTCAAGACTTAATCCAACCCAATTCACATCTCAAACAAATCATTATTGACTTTCACCAAACTACTTTTATGGATAGTAGTGGTTTAGGTGCCTTGGTCAGTAATCTTAAATCCGCCCAAGCAAAAGAGATTACATTAACACTGAGGAATGTCACACCTCAAGTAATGGCAGTCCTAAAACTCACGGGATTGGATCAGGTTTTTCCTCTAGAGCTGGTGGATGATGGGTTGCTAATAGAACAACAAGACTTAGTAGATAATCGGAAGACAACTTCCCGGAAAGTAGAGCAGTTACCCGCTACTCACCCTTCTGTGGCATCTTGGATGAAACGGTTATTAGACATTGTGGGGTCAATAATCGGTTTATTAATTACAGGAGTTTTGTTTATTCCGATTGCGATCGCTATTCAAATTAACGATCCCGGCCCCATTTTCTTTAGTCAAACCCGCTGTGGCTGGATGGGGAAGCGGTTTGAGATTTGGAAATTCCGCTCCATGTGTGTGGATGCGGAAGCCAAGAAATCCCAAGTCAAAAACCAAGTGCAAGGCGCTTTTTTCAAGAATGAGAACGATCCCAGAGTTACCAAGGTAGGACGCTTTTTACGGCGAACTAGTCTTGATGAACTACCCCAATTTTGGAACGTCCTCAAAGGAGAGATGAGTTTAGTCGGCACTCGACCACCCACGCCCGATGAAGTGGAACGCTACGAAGTACCGGAGTGGCAACGTTTAGATGTTAAACCCGGTATGACTGGCGAATGGCAAGTAAATGGACGTTCTAAAGTCCGTAGTTTTGAAGATGTAATTCGCATGGATTTAGAGTATCAAAAAAATTGGAGTTTGGTGTACGATTTAAAGCTAATTTTCAAAACTATAGCGATTCTGTTTAACAGAAACAGTGGTGCTGTTTAGCTAACTACCTTTATTCACAATTTTTTGGTAACTCGTAACTCTTACAATTATTGTTGGATATGCCCAAGCCCATTTAGGGCTTGGGTAAATTTTAGTGGCATGAATTGTAAGAAGATGTATTTGACATAAACAATGTTAAAATCGCTGGTTTTAAAACCTAAATCTAGGAAACCTGAATCAGCAAAGAGAAAATAATCGTTTATATTCAGAGATTATCCTACGAGCAATAATTTATATATAATTATGATACTGTTTGAAGACGTAATTGAGACACCTTAAAATTTTGAATCTCAGTATCTAACGAAAATTTAGAATTATTGTAACCATGTATGAACAATTTATAGATTTTGAAGGAATTTTCAATCTAGCATTTAAGCAAACTGAAGAATTGATTGAACTCGGCTTCGATATTAGCGATTCTTATGGTGTAACAGAACTTGAATGGATAGCGAATAAATATCCAGAACTCACGGAACGCTGCAATGATGCTTTGATGCAACTTATTAAAAAGCAAGCTGCTGCTAATCCTGCGTTTGTAGGTGCTGGATACTCTCAAAATGATTTAGATGTTTTCTAAGCAATAGGTCATTTACAGTTAGTAATTTTTACGACTTTTATTAGTAATGTCTATTTGCATAAATTGCTAATTTATACAATCACAGGTTTATGCAAAGGCGCTAAGAAAAACTCTGCGCCTCTGCGTGAGATTATCCCACTGCCTTCTGAACACCTACTAATTCAACCGGCTGCACCTCTGGCAACAAACGCTTCACACCTTGTTTAACAAACCCTTGCAGAAAAGCCATTTGCTGATTTTGCCCAAACACCTTTTGTAACGTTTGCCGCAAATTCTCCAAATTTAAACCAGTTCCAGAATCGATCGCTATTTCCTGCTGTTGGAAATACTCAATTAAACTTAACCCTGCTACTCTGGTCAGATAAGCTGCACTTACTCCCTGCACTATGCCACCAGCAACAAAGGTAACGGCATTACTTTTAAGAACAGTACTAATCGCCTTGGTAGAAAGTTCAACTAAACCCAGTTTCAGCATTAAACTTCCCATTGTGCCAGCTATCGTTTGTGCCTGTTCCAAAGAAAATTTCTGCTGATAGATATTACCCAAATCCATTACCATTTGAGCATTAATTGCCGCAGTCGCCAGAATATCAAGGGCTGGGACTGGGTTAGCAAAGGCAGCAGCAGCAGCTATCCATTGATATTGTTCAATAATTGGGGTGGCGCGATCGCATCTGGTTCTATTTAGCCAGGTTTTCGCCTCGGCTTTCAACAAACCGGCTTTCCTCATGGTAGTCACCCAAACCAGGCGTTGTCCTTGCTGTGCCAAAACTTCACCCAACTGCTGCGTCAACTGCTGGATATCTGGTGCTGGTTGTTCCATCCACTCTTGTACAGAACCATCAGTCTCGTGCTTTCGGACTTTGATGGCAATGGGAGAGGCCGCAGTTGCAACTACATTTCCCTGTATCCGATGTTTCAATGACAGCAAGATGCTGGCGCTTTCATCGGCTAAATATTGGTCTTGTTTATTGAAAACCAGTATTTGAGGCTGATTTGCTGCTTTTAACTGCTGTAAGGTTTGAAATTCTGAATCTGTCAAATCACCGTTTGTCAGGAACAGAACAAAATCAGATTTTGCAACTTCTGCTAAAACAGCTGCATCTGAATTGTCACCCGCTTCTCTAAATAAAGGTGCTGTCTCTTGTAGAGAAACAAAATTTACAGATCCAAAATTTTGCTCTAGTACTTGAATTAAAGTGCTTTTGCCCACGGATTTCCCGCCAGTAACAGCCACTTTAATTTCTTGCCTGTCTAATTCCAACAACAATTGGGCAACTTGTTCTCTGAGGGTCTGTAACGCCAGATGGTTTTCTGCTTCTTTTGCCAGTTGGTTTATTACGGCTTCAGCTTTAGCGATCGCACTTTCCACAGTTGCCCTATCAACTAGCATACCATCTAGCGGCTCTAAGCTATTTTTTGGCTGATTTTGTCGGAATAACCATAAACCACCGCCAAATGCTAAGACACTCAACAAACCAAACTCACCCACCTGCACTATAGAATCGTGCCAACTTTGTAACATCCACAGAGAAAAGGACAATCCCAATCCTCCCACTAAAATTGGTCGCTGCAACTTCACAACCATGATTCTCCGCGCTTTTTGGATGGCTATTTCTTCCAGAATAGATCAAAAACTTGCTTCTCTGAATTGAACAGGCGATCAAACACAACTTTTTTACCTACAGATGCCTGTAAAATTAACTCACAACCGTCACGATAATCAGTAAGTCAACCTAATTCAGCATAAAACGCTACAATTTTACGCAAATCTCTACTAGGCTAACATTGAGTTATCCCAAGCGTCTAAGATTTATCGGATAAATAAATATGAATACAAATACTGGTTGAATATATACTCGGCACGGAATGTCTATTGAATAATCGAAAAGCCTAAAACTTCGACATAAATTTTTTAGAGCGATCGCTCACCTTTAAACCAAATTTAATCTTGACAAATGAGATTATGAAATATATTTCAATACTCTGAGGCTTTTATTGCTCTGAGTGCATCAAGCACCTGTGTTGCAGCTTAACAAATATACATTGAGGCGATGGCATATTTAACTTAAATTTATATTTAATCAGCAAACAGCCATATTGCTTTGACAAAACTTCATATTGAATAAGTAAAAGCTCATTTGACTTAAGCAAAAGCTGATTTGACTTACTCATTTTGATGTTTTATGCAAGTCAAAGCTCATTTGACTTAAGCAAAAGCTAATTTGATTTACTCATTTTGGTGTTTTCCGCAAGTCAAAGCTCATTTGACTTACTCAAAAGCTAATTTGATTTACTCATTTTGGTGTTTTCCGCAAGTCAAAGGGCATTTGACTTACTAAATTGGCTTATTTGCTTGTTTATTTAAGTAATTCACGCATTGATTTTAGTGTATCGTTGAGTTGAAAGCTAGCGATTTGAAACCGTGCTTTTTTTTCATTTAATTTCTGGTTCATATCCACCAATTTTCTCTTCCAAAGTAGTTAAATAAGGTCGATTCAGCTTCCTCAACGACATCTAATGCGCCCGAATATACTTGACTGTTGCGATCGCTAGCTTAATTTTTCTTCTTAACTTGCGCTCAATTTTATGAGTAATTTTATCATTATTACTTGATGGGGATTGATTAAAATTTATGTCAAGAGATCGCCTACTTGCCCCAAAAGAAAAAACCACAGAGGTCGTGGTTTAATCTTCCCCAATTGCGATCGCATAACTTTGGTTATGAACAAGAGTAATTTAGATGCGGCTGCCCTGGTGATTGAGCGCAACTGCCACATTTTTGTTGGTTGATTCTTACAAGGAGCCTCTAGTAACGCTCCTTAAATAAAGTTTTTCGTCGCTCATTTACTCTTCAACAAAGACGGCACCCAGATTAGGTGCAGCTAAATCTATCCCTCCGTCAACGTTGGTAATGGATGTAGTAGGAAACGAAGCAGTGTCAGTAGTGATTGAAGTGATATCTTGCCCAATTACTTGAGCTTGTGCAGAGGTAAGGCACAAAAAGGGAGCCATCATTGAAACGAGCCAAAAACCAGGCTGAATGCTTGAGCGAAAATGGATAGGATTGCACCCAATCGCAGGCATGAGGGAGTATTGCATGACACAAATTTAATTAATGAGCAGAGTTATTATATTGACACAAAGACCACGTTTTAATTAAAAAAAGTTAAAGAGGTTGTAAATAAAAGTGAGGTACACCCGTAGGGGCACGGCATGCCGTGCCCCTACACCTTGGGATATAACGTTGTACCGCATCTGAATGGGAACCGCTATACTAAGACTGCTAGCAACTCCGCAAAGCCTCCGCTTCCAATATTGCTGATAATCAATAGCAACCTAACTAACAATCTCTTCCGGCTTCTGCAATCCAATCTGCCAGCGCAAGAATGCAGCAGTAATAGCCATGAAAGAACCCCAAGCTAGAGGCAACCAAACGATCGCCCAATCACCACCTGGCCACTCTACATTTAATCCTTCACCTAACCAATAAGTACCAAATCCCATCAGTAGCATAGCTGCAACAAATTTCATCGGCTTGACAGGAACTTGCTTGAGGGGAGTTCTGAATAGAAATGCTACCATGCCTAAGCCAATTGCAGCAGATGAAGCACCACTAATAGCATCTATCCATTTGCCTCCAGCAGCACCTAACGTAACTACTGCGATCGCTACGCCCAACCCAGGCAAGTTATATTTAACTTAAATTTATATTTAATCAGCAAAAAGGCAGATTGCTTTATCAGAACTTCATATTTAACAAGCAAAATGCCATTTGACTTAAACAAAATGAGCTTTGACTTACTCAAACCCCAGTTTGCTTACTCATTTTGGTGTTTTCCGCAAGTAAAATGACCTTTGACTTATTCAAACCCCAGTTTGCTTACTCATTTTGGTGTTTTTTGCAAGCAAAATGAGCTTTGGCTTATTCAAAATCAGGTTTGACTTCCTAAATTTGCATTTTACTTACTTATTTTGGTGTTTTCCGCAAGTCGAATCAGGTTTAACTTCCTAAATTGGCTTATTTACTTATTTATTTAAGTAATTCACGTATTTATTTTGGTGTATCGTTTATTTGTAGTTAATAGGACTTACGCACTATACAAATTAACCGTGATGTGGATTAACGAAAATAGGTCGTTTCAGGCTTTTATTTCTGGCTTCTGAATTCTTCTTCAATAATTATCCTGATGATCGTAAATAGGCCATGCTGTAGAAGTTTAGCAATGCTCATTGGTGTCAACTTAACGTAAAAGTCATGTCCCGCAAGGAACTGAAGTTCCTTGCTAATAGCTAAAGTCATCTGAAAGATGACTAAATATAGTCAAAAATCTTTAGTCTACTT
>JBBSCU010000131.1:0-14962 GCA_038249935.1 Chroococcales cyanobacterium | reverse complement strand
TTGGTCATTGGTCATTGGTCATTGGTCATTGGTCATTGGTCATTGGTCATTAGTTTTTTTGCAAAGGACAAAGGACTAATGACTAATGACAAAAACTATTTGCAATATTAGAAATAGCGATGTCTCACCTTTAGGTAATCGGATAAAAATGCTGGGTAATTTTCAACAAAGTCAACTGCGGATCGAAATCGAAGCCCCAACAGATGCAATTCGTAACAGTCTGCTGCATCCGGTGCAACTAGAAAAATGGCTCTTAGGGCAGCGCTTTGCGCCAGGAATGCCAGAAGAACTGCTTCCCGGATTCCAGTTTACTAGCTGGACTGGCCCAGTCCAGATTCATCATCAAGTGGACATTGTAAAATCCAACTGCCTCCGCTTATTACTCAGCGGAGGCATTGACGGGTTTCACGAATGGTACTGGGGAGAAGGTTGGGTACAGTCTCGCTTGGAAGGAGTTTCAATTTTGCCCTTGAATTTGGGTCAAACCCTGAGTTTGTTAAGCTTACGTCAGTTTTTGACAACTCAAGGGCGTTGAATTGACTGAATGTAGGGACAAGGGGGATTTTCCTTGTCTCTATACTGGATTTCTCAATCAGCTTTTTACCCTGGTTTGACGACTAATACTGAACAATTAGCCTCTTCCACAACTTGACTGCTAACAGAACCCTGAACAATTCGCTTCATCCCAATCAACCCCCGACTGCCAATTATGATCAAGTCAGTTTTGTAAATATTGGCAAGACGAATAATTTCTTCGGCAGGATCACCAGTCACGAGTTCTAACTCACTGGTAACTGATAAGTTTTCCTGATAAGATTGTAGTTGTTTTTCAATATGAAAATAAGAAAATGTTGGGGACTCTGGCCGAGGGCGATCAGCGGGTAGTTCCATCTCTGACTCCGGCGTGGGAAACACATGGCAAAGAACAACCTTGGCATCTTTTGAAAACGCCAAATTATCTAAAGTCTCAATTACTCGTTCTGCAATTTCCGAACCGTCCAGAGCTATCAAAATAGTTTTTAGCACCGCTCTCGTCTCCTAAATAGTAGACCCCTTAGATAAAGTATCTAACAAAATTGGTTGGCAGATACAATAAACTAATTTCTCATCTGCCAACTTAAATTTATATATTCGAGTCTGTTAGCCAGTTTTTTGGAGCAGTAAACCAATCCTTTATTTTGCAGCTATCAAATCACTTTTGCCAACAGTATAAGAAAAGAAAAAATTAAGCATTCCAAATCACTCTTCTTGCTGAATTCGGCGTCGTACTGAATCAGCATGGGAAGGTAAGCCTTCTGCTGTTGCTAGCACATCAATTGCACTAGCCACATTTTGCAGTGCTGCTTGGGAGTATTGAATAATACTGGAGTGTTTGAGGAATGTTTCAACACCCAACGCTGAAGCATAGCGAGCCGCCCCAGAAGTTGGCAAGGTATGGTTAGGGCCTGCCAAATAGTCTCCCACCGCTTCTGGTGTCGAATAACCCAAAAAGATTGCCCCAGCGTGGCGAATCTGTGGTAATAGTGCCCAAGGGTCTTTGACTTCTAATTCCAGGTGTTCGGGGGCAAATTCATTTGATAGTTCTGCTGCTGCTTGGAGGGATTCTACGACGACAATCAAGCCGTAGTGAGCGATCGCCTTTTCTGTGTCTATTCGCCGTGGGTGATCCACTAGCTGTCTTTCCAAGGCTAGTTGCACGTTCTTCGCCAAAGCAGCATCCGTCGTCAGCAAAATTGCTGCCGCCATCGGATCGTGTTCGGCTTGAGCCAACAAGTCAGCAGCTACGTGCACCGGATTTGCGGTTTCATCGGCAATCACCAGCACTTCGCTGGGGCCTGCCAAGGAATCAATGCCCACGATGCCGTAAACAAGTTTTTTCGCCAAGGTAACATATATGTTACCAGGCCCAGTAATCACATCCACTTTCGGAATCGTTTCTGTACCATAGGCTAAAGCGGCGATCGCTTGTGCCCCCCCAATGCGATAAATTTCTTGCACTCCTGCTTCTTGGGCAGCTACCAAGACTGCTGGGTTAACTGTACCCCCTAGACCTGGTGGTGTTACCATCACTACATGGGGTACAGCAGCTACCTTGGCCGGAATTGCATTCATTAATACTGTACTGGGATAGGCGGCACGACCACCAGGTACATACAACCCCGCTCGGTCTACGGGGGTGTAGCGTTTGCCCAGAACTATTTCATCGTCGCCAAAGTGTACCCAGCTTTTTGGGACTCGCTGACGATGAAACGCTTCAATTTGGCGACAAGCTAGCCGAATTGCCTCCAACAACTCCTTTGACACTTGTTGATAGGCTGCATCCAGTTCTGAGCCTGTAACTCGGAGTTCTTCCGCTTTCAGGGTTTGTTGATCAAATTCGGCTGTGTAATGCAATACAGCTTTATCGCCTTGGCGCTTCACGGCTTGTAAAACTTCCCGCACCGTTGCTTCTTTGTGAAGCACCTGTTCGTCGTGGGTGCGATCGCAGATCCGTTGTAGTTCTGCTCTGACGTCTGCCTGCTGAGTAATTATTCGCAGCATGGAGTAAGGACAATGCCAAAATTATAATATTCCTACCTGAGATTTAGTATTGCTCTTTACCCACTGGGGTATGGAACTCACTCTAATTCTCTTCTCTAGCTTAACCTGTATTTTTTTGATACTCTCAAGACTGCCACCACATATCGGTTTTATACTTTAAAATCCCTGAACTTTAGCGGTTTACAATTCCTTACCTCTGACAATAAATCTATATTTGGGGATAGATTACATACATAATCAGGTGGTGGTGGTAAGTTAGGGTAACGATTTTGCTGATACATTTTATTTTAACGCATTTTCTAAATTGACGACATAGTGAATTAGGGATTAGAGACTGGGGATAGTTCTTTTCCAGTACTCAACCCATCGTTCCCAATGGGAGGATTTTTTAGGAAATTATAATATTGGCAATTTGGATGCTATATTAGTAAGTCTAGTACTGTGTGTACATATTAATAGTCTTTTTGGGATTGATTGTGGCGAATACAAAGTCTGCTCTCAAACGTGCCGGAATCGCAGAACGTAACCGACTGCGTAATAAATCTTACAAATCAGCAGTCAAGACGCTGATGAAGAAATACGTCAATGCTGTAACTGTCTATGCAGCCAATCCTACCGCAGAATTAAAACAGGAAGCAGAGGCTCGGTTATCTGAGACTTACGCCAAAATCGATAAGGCAATAAAACGGGGTGTTCTTCATCCCAACAATGGGGCAAGGAAAAAATCAAGATTGGCTCACAGATTAAAGCCCCTCACACAAACGGCTGAGTAGTCATTGGTCATTTGTCCTTAGTCATCATAATGATCAAGGACAAACAACAAAGGACAAAAGATGCAATTAATAGACACGCACGTTCATCTCAACTTTGATAGTTTCCAGCCAGATTTAGCAGCAGTGCGATCGCGTTGGCAAGAAGCAGGTGTAGTGCATTTAGTACATTCCTGTGTTCATCCAGAGGAGTTTTCCAGTATTCAATCCCTAGCGCAAGAGTTTCCCGAAATCAGCTTTGCCGTAGGATTACATCCTTTAGATGCTGATAAATGGAATAACGAGACAGCCGAGAAAATCAAAACTTTGGCGAGTTCTGACTCGAATGTGGTAGCAATTGGGGAAATGGGGCTGGATTTTTACAAAGCTGATAACTACGAGCATCAGCTTATGGTGTTTGAGTCCCAGTTAGCGATCGCATCTGTTCTCAACCTACCAGTGATTATTCACTGCCGCGATGCTGCTGTGGCAACCAGAGAAGTCTTGCAAAAATGGCGGGAACTCAAAGGAGAAAGAGTGCGGGGTGTCATGCATTGCTGGGGAGGAACGCCAGAAGAAACTCAATGGTTTCTCGACTTAGGCTTCTACATTAGCTTTAGCGGAACGGTAACGTTCAAAAACGCCAAAGCGATCCAATCCTCAGCAGCAATGGTGAGTAGCGATCGCCTACTAATTGAAACAGACTGTCCATTCCTCGCTCCAGTTCCTAAACGGGGCGAAAAGCGCAACGAACCTGCTTACGTGCTTTATGTCGCCGAGCAAGTAGCTAAACTGCGTCAGGAAACGGTAGAGGCGATCGCCCATCAAACCACCCAAAATGCCTGTGAACTATTCGGTCTGTCAATATCAAGTGTACCGTAGGGTCTTTTGTTAAGTTATGTTAAAAAAAATAAAACTCTATAAGGACAAAAATATGCTAGTATTGTTCCCTCAAAAACATTTTGATTGCGTCATAATGGTAAAGGAAGGAAACTAAAACTTGTAATCTAAATCTTCCGTCCTGTTATCGGCTTGGCCATCCTCCAAATCTCTACAAGCGGATTGCTCTCGACATATTACTAACCGTGCCAACTCAGGTTGAGCTAGACTTTTGCACAACATCGGCTTGATGTCTATTTAACCTATACAAAATCCTTAAACGAAATTGCCTTGTGAGTACAATCCAGCAAAATGAAGTCATTCTGATTCAAATCCAAAAAGGTGCGGATTATTCCCTCAATCTGAGGATATCTAGGATATCACTGAGAATATAAATAGCAAGGTGAATTTAAGATACACCGGATAGAGTTGCGTCAGTAAATTAACGCACTTTTTGGAGGGGAAGTGAGAAAAGTAGATAAAACTCAGGGATATCTCAATTGTATATTCTTCTTGAAACAAGACTATAGTTTGTTTTTGGCTTCTGAGTCACCGATTAGGGCAATAATTCCCTTGTCAAAATTGCTCATTCCAGCCAGCTTTAATTGCTGTGTTTGCCCACATCTGTAAATAGCAGGTGTGTAAGAAGAAATTCCCAAACAGCTAAGGACACTGGCTAGCAATGGGAAACGTCAAACAGCAGTGTCCAAGGAAAATTTTAACCAGGTTGACAAAGGTAGAGGCATGAATAAAGAAACATATATGGAACCGGCCTTTCTATTGCCCGACTTGATTGAAATCCAGAGGTCAAGCTTTCGCTGGTTTTTGGAAGAAGGGTTGATAGAAGAGCTTAACTCCTTTAGTCCGATCACAGATTATACGGGCAAACTAGAACTGCACTTTTTGGGTCATAACTACAAACTCAAGGAGCCAAAGTACAACGTCGAAGAAGCCAAACGGCGGGATAGTACTTATGCGGTTCAAATGTATGTTCCCACACGCCTGATTAATAAAGAAACCGGGGAAATCAAAGAACAAGAGGTATTTATTGGGGATTTGCCTTTGATGACCGATCGCGGCACGTTTATTATTAACGGAGCCGAGCGGGTAATTGTCAACCAAATAGTGCGGAGTCCCGGAGTCTACTACAAATCAGAAATAGACAAAAACGGGCGACGTACTTACTCAGCTAGCTTAATTCCCAACCGGGGAGCATGGCTGAAATTTGAAACAGACCGTAACGATTTGGTGTGGGTACGCATCGACAAAACCCGCAAACTATCAGCACAGGTACTCCTAAAAGCTTTAGGGTTATCAGACAACGAAATCTTTGACGCTTTACGCCACCCCGAATATTTCC
The DNA here is from genome assembly GCA_038249935.1 of Chroococcales cyanobacterium. GTDB lineage: Bacteria > Cyanobacteriota > Cyanobacteriia > Cyanobacteriales > Nostocaceae > Nostoc. Next base: position 9,433 of record JBBSCU010000131.1, on the reverse strand, counting down.
AAAAAACCATCGAAAAAGAAGGGCAATTCTCTGAAGAAGAAGCCTTGATGGAGTTATATCGGAAACTGCGTCCTGGTGAACCACCCACAGTCTTAGGTGGACAACAACTCCTAGACTCTCGTTTCTTTGATCCGAAACGTTATGACCTGGGTCGCGTCGGACGCTACAAGCTCAACAAGAAATTGCGCCTTTCTGTCCCCGACACAATGCGCGTATTGACTTCTGGCGATATTTTGGCAGCCGTGGATTACCTGATCAATCTAGAATTTGACATTGGTAATATTGACGACATTGACCACTTAGGAAATCGGCGGGTAAGAAGCGTCGGTGAATTGTTGCAAAACCAAGTACGGGTAGGCTTAAACCGTTTAGAGAGAATTATTCGGGAACGGATGACCGTATCTGATGCCGAAGTACTGACTCCAGCTTCCTTGGTGAACCCTAAACCATTGGTAGCAGCAATTAAAGAATTCTTTGGTTCTAGCCAGTTAAGTCAGTTCATGGATCAAACAAATCCCCTAGCAGAACTGACCCACAAACGCCGTCTGAGTGCCCTTGGCCCTGGTGGTTTAACCCGTGAACGGGCTGGGTTTGCTGTCCGGGATATTCATCCTAGTCACTATGGACGTATTTGCCCAATTGAAACACCAGAAGGCCCCAACGCCGGATTGATTGGCTCCTTAGCAACCCATGCACGAGTCAACCTGTACGGCTTCCTAGAAACACCATTTAGACCTGTGGAAAATGGGCAGGTTAAGTTTGATATACCTCCCGCCTACATGACAGCCGATGAAGAAGACGACCTGCGTGTTGCTCCGGGAGATATTCCTGTAGATGAAACCGGACACATTATCGGGCCGCTGGTGCCAGTGCGCTATCGCCAAGAATTTTCCACGACAACACCAGAGCAAGTAGACTACGTAGCAGTATCTCCGGTACAGATTGTGTCGGTAGCGACCAGCATGATTCCCTTCTTGGAGCATGATGACGCTAACCGAGCGCTGATGGGATCGAATATGCAACGGCAAGCCGTACCCCTACTCAAGCCAGAACGTCCTCTCGTGGGTACAGGTTTGGAAGCGCAAGGAGCAAGAGACTCCGGGATGGTGATTGTATCGCGTACCGATGGCGATGTCACCTATGTAGATGCTACAGAAATTCGTGTGCGTCCTAAACTTAACACCCACGAAATTAAATACACCCTTTCCAAATACCAACGCTCAAACCAAGACACCTGTTTAAATCAAAAACCTCTTGTCCGCATTGGTGAGCGTGTTGTTGCAGGTCAGGTACTGGCTGATGGCTCCTCCACCGAAGGCGGCGAATTGGCGCTAGGACAAAATATCGTAGTTGCCTATATGCCTTGGGAAGGCTACAACTACGAAGACGCAATTTTAATTTCTGAAAGACTGGTGCAGGATGATATCTACACCTCAATTCACATTGAAAAATATGAAATTGAAGCTAGACAGACGAAACTGGGGCCAGAAGAAATCACCAGAGAAATTCCCAACGTCGGGGAAGATGCCTTACGCCAGTTGGATGAACAGGGAATCATTCGCATTGGGGCATGGGTAGAAGCTGGAGATATATTGGTAGGAAAAGTCACACCAAAAGGTGAATCTGACCAACCGCCAGAAGAAAAACTATTGCGGGCCATTTTCGGTGAGAAAGCGCGGGATGTGCGGGACAATTCCCTACGAGTACCCAACGGTGAAAAAGGCCGCGTGGTTGACGTGCGCTTATTTACCCGTGAACAAGGCGACGAACTGCCACCGGGAGCCAATATGGTAGTCCGGGTATATGTTGCCCAAAAGCGCAAAATCCAAGTTGGTGACAAAATGGCAGGACGACACGGGAATAAAGGGATTATTTCTCGGATATTGCCAGCGGAAGATATGCCTTATTTGCCCGATGGTTCACCAGTGGACATTGTACTTAACCCGTTAGGTGTACCTAGTCGGATGAACGTCGGACAAGTATTTGAGTGCCTCTTGGGTTGGGCTGGTCAGACCTTGGGAGTACGATTTAAGATTACTCCCTTTGACGAAATGTACGGTGAAGAGACATCCCGCCGAATCGTGCATGGCAAATTGCAAGAAGCACGAGACGAAACAGGGAAAGACTGGGTATATAACCCAGATAATCCCGGTAAAATCATGGTGTATGACGGTCGTACAGGTGAACCCTTTGACCGAGCAATCACCATCGGTGTGGCTTATATGCTGAAGCTGGTGCATTTGGTGGATGATAAGATCCACGCTCGTTCAACTGGACCTTACTCACTGGTGACTCAACAACCCTTGGGTGGTAAAGCTCAACAAGGTGGTCAGCGGTTTGGAGAAATGGAAGTGTGGGCACTGGAAGCTTTTGGTGCAGCTTACACCTTACAAGAGTTGCTCACAGTTAAATCTGACGATATGCAAGGACGAAATGAAGCGTTAAATGCGATCGTTAAAGGTAAGGCAATTCCCCGACCGGGAACACCAGAGTCCTTTAAGGTGCTAATGCGCGAGTTGCAATCATTGGGGTTAGATATTGCCGTACACAAAGTAGAAACCCAAGCAGACGGCAGTTCCCTAGATGTGGAAGTCGATTTGATGGCAGACCAATCAGCCCGTCGCACACCTCCTCGACCAACATACGAATCTCTTTCCCGCGAATCGCTGGACGATGACGAGTAAAGAGTGCTGAGTGCTGAGTTAAAAAGTTAAAAGTAAGGAGTTCTAAGTTAAGAATTCTTCACCAATAACTCATAACTCAACACTTATTACTCATAACTCAACACTTATTACTCATTACTCAGCACTCAGCACTTAAGTATGAGACCTGCCCAAACTAATCAGTTTGACTACGTAAAAATCGGCTTGGCTTCCCCTGAACGCATTCGGCAGTGGGGCGAGAGAACATTGCCCAATGGTCAGGTAGTCGGTGAAGTTACCAAGCCAGAGACGATTAACTACCGAACTCTCAAGCCAGAGATGGATGGCTTATTTTGTGAGCGCATCTTTGGTCCTGCGAAAGATTGGGAATGCCATTGTGGCAAGTATAAAAGAGTTCGTCACAGAGGGATTGTGTGTGAGCGTTGTGGGGTAGAAGTCACCGAGTCACGGGTGCGTCGCCACCGAATGGGCTACATTAAACTCGCCGCACCAGTAGCTCACGTCTGGTATCTCAAAGGCATTCCTAGCTATATTTCCATCCTCTTGGATATGCCCTTGCGGGATGTCGAGCAGATTGTTTATTTCAACTCTTATGTTGTCCTGAGTGCTGGTAATGCCGAAACTTTAACTTACAAACAGCTGCTGAGTGAAGACCAGTGGTTAGAAATAGAAGACCAAATTTATAGCGAAGATTCTGTGCTGCAAGGCGTAGAGGTAGGTATTGGGGCTGAAGCACTGTTGCGCTTGCTTGCCGATATCAATTTAGAACAAGAAGCCGAAAGCCTACGCGAAGAAATTGGTAACGCCAAGGGACAAAAGAGAGCCAAGCTAATTAAGCGACTGCGGGTGATTGACAACTTCATCGCTACTGGTTCCAAACCAGAGTGGATGGTAATGGCAGTCATTCCCGTGATTCCGCCCGACTTGCGCCCAATGGTGCAACTAGATGGCGGACGGTTTGCCACCAGCGATTTAAATGATTTGTATCGGCGGGTAATTAACCGTAATAATCGTTTGGCACGCTTGCAAGAAATTTTGGCACCAGAGATTATTGTACGGAATGAAAAGCGGATGCTGCAAGAAGCAGTGGATGCTTTGATTGACAATGGTCGGCGGGGACGGACTGTGGTAGGGGCAAATAACCGACCCCTGAAATCTTTGTCCGACATTATTGAGGGTAAGCAAGGACGTTTCCGACAAAACTTGTTAGGTAAACGGGTTGATTACTCTGGACGTTCGGTAATTGTTGTCGGGCCAAAGCTAAAAATTCACCAGTGTGGTTTGCCTAGAGAAATGGCGATTGAGTTATTTCAACCATTTGTAATTAACCGCCTGATTCGTAGCGGTATGGTAAATAACATCAAAGCTGCGAAAAAGCTGATATCGCGTAATGACCCTAGTGTGTGGGATGTGCTGGAAGAGGTGATTGAAGGACACCCTGTGATGCTAAATCGGGCACCAACGTTGCACCGCCTGGGTATTCAGTCTTTTGAACCGATTTTAGTAGAAGGTAGAGCGATTCAACTGCATCCTCTGGTGTGTCCAGCGTTTAACGCCGACTTTGACGGCGACCAAATGGCGGTACACGTCCCTCTGTCGTTAGAAAGTCAGGCGGAAGCGCGGTTGTTGATGTTGGCTTCTAACAATATTTTGTCACCAGCCACGGGTAAACCCATCATCACACCCAGCCAAGACATGGTGTTAGGGGCTTATTACTTAACAGCAGAAAATCCCGGTGCGACAAAAGGTGCAGGAAAGTACTTTTATTCGCTGGATGACGTAATTATGGCTTATCAGCAAGACCAAGTTGACTTGCACGCCTATATTTACGTGCGGTTTGACGGTGAAATAGAATCAGACCAACCGGATGCAGAACCCCTGAAAGTGACGGAAAACGACGATGGTAGCCGGACATTACTCTATAAGTTCCGCCGAGTCAGACAAGACGCTAAGGGCAATGTAATTTCCCAGTATATATACACAACTCCTGGCCGCGTTATTTACAACAATGCTATTCAGGAAGCACTTGCAAGCTAAAAGTGAGGAGTGAAAAGTTAAGAGTTAGGAGTTATTAATTACAAACTCCTAACTCCTAACTCCTAATTATTAATTTAGGACTAATGATTAATGACTAACGAAAAAATGATTTTTCGCAATCGTGTGGTTGACAAAGGCCAACTGAGAAATTTAATTTCTTGGGCTTTTACGAATTATGGTACGGCGCGAACCGCAGTGATGGCGGACAAACTGAAAGATTTAGGATTTCGCTACGCTACCAAAGCAGGGGTTTCCATCAGTGTAGATGACTTGATGATCCCACCAAGTAAGCGATCGCTCCTAGAGGCAGCCGAAGAAGAAATTCGCGCTACCGAAATCCGTTACCAACGGGGAGAAATCACCGAAGTAGAACGTTTCCAAAAGGTAATTGATACCTGGAATAGTACCAGTGAAGCCTTGAAAGATGAAGTAGTCGTTCACTTCAAGAAGACTAATCCCCTGAACTCCGTATACATGATGGCATTCTCCGGGGCACGGGGGAACATCTCTCAAGTCCGGCAATTGGTGGGGATGCGGGGACTAATGGCAGATCCTCAAGGGGAAATTATCGATTTGCCCATCAAAACCAACTTCCGTGAAGGACTAACTGTGACGGAATACATTATTTCGTCTTACGGTGCCAGAAAAGGATTGGTGGATACTGCCTTGCGGACGGCTGACTCTGGTTATCTCACCCGGCGTTTGGTGGATGTATCCCAGGATGTGATTATTCGGGAATTTGACTGCGGCACCACCAGAGGTCTGGCCGTGCGACCAATGACAGAAGGTGCCAAAACCTTGATCCCTCTAGCAACCCGCTTGATGGGACGGGTAATTGGCGAAGATGTGGTGCATCCGGTGACAAAAGAAGTAATTGCACCACGTAATTCCCCAATTCCTGAAGACTTGGCGAAGAAAATTGAACAATCTGGGGTGGGAGAAGTTGTGGTGCGGAGTCCTCTAACTTGTGAGGCTGCACGTTCTGTCTGTCAACACTGCTACGGTTGGAGTTTGGCACACGCCAAAATGGTAGACTTGGGCGAAGCTGTGGGGATTATTGCTGCCCAAAGTATTGGCGAACCTGGCACCCAGCTAACCATGCGGACATTCCACACGGGTGGTGTGTTTACTGGAGAAGTGGCGCAACAAGTGCGATCTAAAATCGATGGCACTGTCAAGCTTCCCCGCAAACTAAAGACTAGAACATATCGGACTCGCCACGGAGAAGATGCCCTCTATGTTGAAGCTAATGGCATCATGCTTTTGGAGCCAACAAAAGTAGGTGATGTTACCCCAGACAACCAAGAGGTTCATCTGACTCAAGGTTCAACATTATATGTATTTGATGGAAATCAGGTAAAACAAGGTCAGTTGTTAGCAGAGGTTGCCCTCGGTGGACGCACAACTCGGACTAATACAGAAAAAGCAGTTAAAGATGTCGCTTCTGATTTGGCGGGGGAAGTGCAATTTGCCGAAGTAGTCCCAGAACAAAAAACCGACCGTCAGGGTAATACCACAATCACAGCCGCACGGGGTGGCTTGATTTGGATTTTATCTGGGGAAGTTTACAACTTGCCGCCCGGTGCAGAATTGCTGGTAAAAAATGGTGATGCGATCGCCTCTAATGGAGTTTTAGCAGAAACCAAGTTAGCCAGTTTGCACGGTGGTGTGGTGCGCTTACCGGAAGTTAACCCAGGTAAGAGTACCAGAGAAATTGAGATTATCACCGCTTCTGTGGTTTTAGACCAGGCAACGGTGACAGTCCAAAGTTCCCAAGGTCGCAATAACTACTTAGTCTCCACTGGCAACAACCAAGTATTTAACCTCCGGGCTACACCAGGCACAAAAGTACAAAATGGTCAAGTAGTAGCTGAATTAATTGATGACCACTATCGTACAACCACCGGCGGATTCCTAAAATTCGCCGGTGTCGAAGTTCAGAAAAAAGGTAAAGCCAAGCTGGGTTATGAAGTTGTGCAGGGTGGTACGCTTTTGTGGATTCCCGAAGAAAGCCACGAAGTTAATAAAGATATCTCCTTACTGTTGGTGGAAGACGGTCAGTTTGTCGAAGCTGGCACCGAAGTTGTGAAGGATATCTTCTGCCAAAATAGCGGTGTGGTAGAAGTGACCCAGAAAAACGACATCCTGCGGGAAGTTGTGGTTAAGCCAGGGGAACTGCTAATGGTAGACGATCCAGAATCAGTCACCGGGCGAGATAACACCTTCGTTCAACCAGGCGAGGAGTTTCAAGGCAGCGTTGCCACGGAATTGCGCTATATCCAGTATATAGAGACACCAGAAGGGCCTGCCCTGTTGAGTCGTCCGGTAGTCGAGTTTGCTGTACCAGATAATCCAGATGTGCCATCAACGACATCGGTAAGTCAAGAAACCGGGCGCTCAATTCAGTTGCGGGCTGTGCAGCGACTGCCTTATAAAGATTCGGAACGTGTCAAATCCGTTGAAGGTGTGGAACTGCTGCGAACCCAGTTAGTGCTGGAGATTGAGCAAGAAGGGGAACAAGACCACAATGCTTCGCCTTTAGCAGCAGATATTGAATTGGTACAAGATACCGAAGACCCAGAAGTTCAGCGTTTGCAACTGGTAATTTTGGAATCTTTGGTAATTCGTCGAGACATTACCGCCGATGCCACCCAAGGTAGCACCGAGACGACACTTGAGGTACACGATGGGTTAACCATCGCTCCCGGATCTGTGGTCGCACGTACCCAAATCTTGTGTAAAGAAGGGGGAAAAGTGCGGGGCGTGCGACAAGGAACCGAAAACGTGCGTCGCTGTTTGGTGTTGCGTCATCTTGTTGATATGCTGACCATGAATACTAGTACTCAGCCTAAGGTAAAGGCGGGTGACTTGATAGTAGAAGGTACAGAAGTTGCTCCTGGAGTTTTTGCCCCAGAATCAGGGCAAGTAGTAGACGTTAAAACTGCTGCTGCTGCATCTGATGGTGAATCAGCTCTGAGTACTAAAAACTACGTTATTACTACCCGCATCGGTCGCCCCTACCGAGTCAGCCCTGGTGCTGTGTTGCAGATAGAAGATGGCGATTTGGTACAACGGGGTGATAACTTGGTGTTGTTGGTGTTTGAACGTGCCAAAACCGGAGATATTATTCAAGGTTTGCCTCGGATTGAAGAACTGCTCGAAGCTCGTAAACCGAAAGAAGCGTGCATTTTATGTCGGCGGGCAGGGGAAATTAAGGTAGTTTACGCCGATAGTGGTGATGAAGCGATCGCCATCAAGGTCGTAGAATCAAATGGCGTAATTACAGATTATCCTCTAGGCCCAGGACAAAATTTGATTGTACCTGATGGATCAACTGTATTAGCCGGACAACCGTTGACCGATGGCCCATCCAATCCCCATGAAATTTTAGAAATCTTCTTTAGCCTGGGTTCGGAAGACGGAATCTATGCTTGTGCTAGCATTGCTTTGCAGAAGGTACAGACATTTTTGGTGAATGAAGTGCAAATGGTGTATCAATCTCAGGGGATTGACATTTCTGATAAGCATATCGAAGTGATTGTGCGCCAGATGACCAACAAAGTACGGATTGATGATGGTGGTGACACCACAATGCTTCCCGGCGAATTGGTCGAACTGCGCCAAGTTGAGCAGGTGAACGAAGCTATGGCAATTACAGGCGGTGCTAGGGCACAGTACACCCCAGTATTATTGGGTATCACCAAAGCATCGTTGAACACCGACAGCTTTATTTCCGCCGCATCCTTCCAAGAGACAACACGGGTACTTACCGAAGCTGCTATCGAAGGTAAATCTGACTGGCTGCGAGGATTAAAGGAAAACGTGATTATCGGGCGATTGATTCCGGCTGGGACTGGGTACAATACCTATGATGAACCCGGAGCGATCGAGGACTATACTACAGAGATTAGCAGTAGTGTCTTGGATGAAGTTGATGACCCGTTGGATATGGTCTTAGATGACCGCACAGCTCGCACCTATAATTTAGATTCTCCTACCCTTGGCGAATCTGGCTTTGGCAGCAGACGTGCAGAAAGGTCAGTTTTAGATGACGAAGATGAATTAATTGCCGACGAAGTACCAGAAGACGACGATTTTGAGGAAGAAGAGGACGAGGAAGACGATTTTGATGACGAGTAGAAACGCAAAATTTCGCGTCTCTCCTAAAAGGTAAAAGCTAAAAAGGCAAAAGAAGATTTTCTTTTGCCTTTTTATTTTGCTCCCTATTCTAAGTACAGCATTTCCGAAATTTACAGCTTTTATAAACGCAGAGGGACGCTGAATTTTGCCAATTTTAATTCGCTATGAACTTATGAAATTCTGTACTAATACCAATTCACGAAAATCTTGATACATATAGATTTTTCGTAGGGGTTTAGCAATGCTCATTGGTGTCAACTTAAGCTCAAACACTAGAATTTATCGTCGTTTTAGATCCCCCAACCCCCTTAAAAAGGGGGCACAAGATTCTAGTTCCCCCTTTTTTAAGGGGAGCGTATATGCTATCTTTGACCAAAAAAAAGTTCTGCAATTTGTTGGGTATTCCCGTGATGTTTATCTCAGCCTCAAGCAGCATTTAGTACGTCAACCACAGCAATGTTATTGGGTTAAGGTTCAAACTATTGAACGCCCTAGTCGCACAGTTTTAGAAAATATTGAGAATGCTTGGATTGCTGAAAATGGCAGCGTGCCATCGGGAAATAGAGATAATAAAGAAAAATGGACTCATCCCA
>JBBSCU010000130.1:0-14963 GCA_038249935.1 Chroococcales cyanobacterium | reverse complement strand
TTCTGCTTCAGTTTTGATTTTCCACTCTGGATCGCACATCAAAATTGCCACATCACAGGGTAAGCAAATCGTTTGCCCTGCTGTTGTAGCAGTGTTGCGAATACGGACAATTGGCAAGGGTATAGTGATAACACTTTCATCTGGACGGCGCAGACTGGGAATCATCTCTAAGTATGGCCGATGTTGCTTTAGTAAGGCGATCGCAGCTAGATGATTGCTGTACTCTGCCAAACTCGTTTCGTAGTGAGATTTTTGCACAGTCATAATTTATTAAATAGTATATGTAGGGTGTGTTACGGCTTCCGTAACGCACCATTTATAAGGATTTGGTGCGTTACACTGTCGCTAACGCACCCTACGTATCTGTTCAGAAATCAAATAGTAGTCCTATAAGTTAAGAATAAAATTAAGTAGTTAGGAATTAAAAGTTATGAAAAAAAGTTTTAACTCCTAACTTTTAATCCCCTATCCCAACTTTTCAAATACTGCAAACATAGGCAGATACATCGCTAGCAAAATGGTTCCAACCATCCCCCCTAGAACTACAATCATCACTGGTTCCAAAATACTGGTCATTGCTTTGACTGCTTGCTCAACTTCATCTTCATAGAAATCGGCAACTTTCATCAACATTGCATCTAATTCTCCAGTTTCTTCTCCAATACTAATCATCTGAATTGCCATAGCCGGAAAAACGCTTTCACTTTGTTGTAAAGCAATGCTAATCATACCTCCTTGTTGAATCTCAAGGCGGGCTGCATCTATGGCATTGGCAATCACTTGGTTTCCTGATGTATCTCGGACAATTTCTAAACAAGTTAAAATTGGCACACCTGAACGAGTCAAAGAACCAAAAGTTCTGCTAAAGCGGGCGACCGAAGATTTTTGAATTAAGTCGCCAAACAACGGTACTTTCAGGGAAAGACGATCAATTGTTAGGCGACCACCAGGAGTTTTACCGAATTGTCCATAGGCAAATTTCAGTCCGACAATAATAAAGAGAAGGATGACAGCCTTCGGACTTCTCAAAAATTTACTAGCATCCATCAAGAATTGCGTTAGAGGTGGTAGTGTAATTCCAATTTGTTCAAAAATCGTGGCAAAAATGGGAATCAGAAAAATGGTCATACCGAGAAAGATTGCAACTGCGATAAAACCCACGACTACTGGATAAGATAATGCTGATTTAATTTGGTTTTGTAATCGGGCAACATCTTCTAACAACTTGGCTAAACGATTCAATACTTCGTCTAGAACACCACCAACTTCGCCAGCTTGAATCATACTTACATATAATCCATCAAAGCAGTCAGGATGCTTTCGCATTGACTCGGAAAGATTCATTCCGCTTTGAACATCAATGCTAATATCCGCAATAGCTTGTTTCAGTTTAGGGTTACTACACTGTTCAGAAAGTACCCCCAGACTTCTAACGATCGCAACTCCAGCATTCATCAAAACAGCGAATTGACGGGAAAAAACGGCTTTGTCTTTCACAGAAACCTTAACTAAGGAATTCTGGAATTTTTTGAAAGCAACATCTGGTTGAAATCCTTGAGATTGTTTCAGTTCTTGGATTACAAAACCTTGATCTCTGAGATTAGTACGAGCTTGTACCAAGGATTCGGCAACAACTTTTTCTGTTCGGGATTTTCCTTGAGAATCCCGCACACGGGCAACATAGTTTGGCATAAATTAATTCAAAATGGGCATTGGGAAAATAACAGGCAGGGGGATAGAAGTTCTTTAATTTTGTTAGCGAGTCCGCGTTCGCTTTTAGCGTCTGTCTGCGACACGCTGCGCGAACGTAAGAGAGCGTCATTTTGAATTGATTTGTCTCCAGTTGGTTTAATGCGCTTTGGCAGCCGCACCGGGTTTCGCACCTGCTGCTTGTGGTGGAACACTACCCATGAGACGTTGAATTTCATCTGGCTTAGAAGTTTTAGACATCGCCGCTTCAAAGGAGATCGTTCCTGCTTTGTACATATCGGCTAAAACTTTCTCCAGAGTTTGCATCCCCAATTTGCCGCCAGTTTGAATAGCTGAGTAAATTTGAGATGTTTTGCCTTCTCGAATCAAGTTGGAAATAGCGGGAGTGACAATTAGAATTTCTTGAGCCATTACCCGACCATACTCACCGGGTTTAGGGTTTTTCTTGGACACCAAGGTTTGGCTAAATACTGCCACTAACGAGTTAGATAACTGCACCCGCACCTGAGTTTGTCTTTCATGGGGGAAAACGTCAATAATCCGGTCAACAGTTTGTGCTGCCGAACTAGTGTGTAGAGTCCCAAATACCAAGTGTCCTGTTTCCGCAGCCGAAATCGCCAAAGAAATCGTTTCCAAATCGCGCATTTCCCCCACCAAAACAATATCTGGGTCTTCTCGCAAAGCTGCTTTCAAAGCATTAGCAAAGCTCTTGGTATCTTCACCCAGTTGCCGTTGGTGAACCAAGCTTTTAATTGGTTCGTAGACAAATTCAATTGGGTCTTCCACCGTTAAAATATGCTCTGCCTTGGTGCGGTTAATTAAGTCAATCATTGCCGCTAGGGTAGTTGTCTTGCCGGAACCTGTAGGGCCTGTCACCAGAATTAGTCCTCTGGGCTTATCTATCATTTCCCGCACCACATCTGGCAAACCTAATTTTTCAAAGTTAGGAATCTTAGAACTTAATGCCCGCAAGCAAGCAGCATAAGAACCACGTTCTTTATAGACATTTACCCGGAAGCGAGCCAAACCCTTAACACCATAGGAACAATCCAACTCCCAGGTCTGCTCTAAGGTTTTACGCTGGGTGTTGTTGAGCATACTAAAAATCAGCCTTTGACACTGATCGGCTGTCATTATATGCTCACCTATGGGGGTGAGTTTGCCACTGATGCGGAAATAGGGAGGCAAACCTGCGGATAAATGCAAATCCGAGCCACCCATTTCAATCAATTGCTCCATCAGGTCTTCAATCATCATTTCCATAGTTCTGTTTCCTTTTAATGTTTGTTATTTGTCCTTTGTCCTTTGTCATTTGTCATTTGTTTAAAGTTACTAACCATCGACCAATAACCAATGACCAATGACTAATGACTAATGACCAATGACCAATGACCAATGACCAATGACCAATGACCAATGACCAATGACCAATGACTACTTTTGATACCGAGATGTCATACAGTAGGGACAATCCAGCCATTCAGGTTTTAATGTGGCATCGCAATTCAGGCAGGTAAGACCAGTCTTGCGTTTGGCTTTTAACTCGGCTTCTAAACCTGTATCAGTAAACGTCACTCGTTCTACTTCTTCCAGGGTGGTAGCACCTTGGCGCACTAAGTCCAAACTGTAAGTCAGCAAGGTTTTCATCCCCTCTTCTATTGCCACTTCCTTGATGCGTTCCGTGGGTGCTTCTTGGTTGATGAGAGTTTGCAGGTTTTCGGTAACTCGCATGACTTCATAAACACCACAACGCCCTTTGTAGCCGACTCCATTACAGGCTGGGCAAAGCTGATTTTGACTTTTGGCTTCAGCGATCGCTGCTAATGTCAAGGTGTTAGCTTTATAGAAGGTGACTTCAATATCTGAGGAAGCTGATAGACCATAACGAGCCAGTTCCTGGACGGTAGGAGTATAGGGGATGCGACATTCAGAACAGACACGCCGCACCAAACGTTGAGCTAAAACGCCAATTAGGGAACTCGAAACCATGAACGGCTCAATACCCATTTCTCCCAAACGAGCGATCGCACCTGGGGCATCATTGGTATGTAAGGTAGTTAATACTAAGTGACCCGTCAAGGCTGCTTCAATTGCGGTTTTTGCCGTTTCTTTATCCCGCGTTTCACCCACCAGTAGTACATCTGGATCTTGCCGCAAAAAAGCCCGCAGAGCTGTCGCAAAATCTAGCCCTTTTTCCCGAATTACCTGTACTTGAGTAATCCCTGGAAGACTATACTCAATTGGGTCTTCCACAGTACTGATATTAATACCAGGATCATTCTTTTCTGATAATGCAGAATACAGCGAGGTTGTTTTCCCAGAACCAGTTGGCCCAGTCACCAAAATTAGACCAAAAGGACGACTAACCATATCCTGGACAATACGCAAAGTCTCCGGATCGGTAATTAACTTATTCAATCCCAATTGGGTCGAGGAGTTATCCAAAATCCGTAGCACCACCTTTTCCCCGTAACGACTGGGTAAGGTGCTGACCCGGAAATCTACTTTACGTCCCTCAAACATCCGGCGGATGCGTCCATCTTGGGGTACACGCCGTTCCGCAATGTCTAAATTGGAGATGATTTTAAATCGGGCTGTCACCGCCGGGATAATTTTTTTCGGTAGGGGAGGGAAAGCTTCGCCCAGTATCCCATCCTTCCGAAAGCGAATGCGTAAGTTTTCTTCTTGGGGTTCGATATGAATGTCAGAAACCTTCTCATGCAAAGCTTTAGCCAGGATTCTGTTAACTAGGTTGATAACTGGGGCATCCTCTGCACCCTTCATCGCCGCCCCTAGATCAGCCTCCATTTCTTCAGGAGCATCAGCAAGATCGAGATTTCCGAGGTTTTCTAAATCCTGATTAATATCTGTAAACTTTTCTTGTTCCAGGTGCTTTTGCTTAACAGCCATTTCATCCAGGTACTGGTTGATTAGGTGTTGGTAGTCTTCCTGGGTAATCACCATCCGCTGCAATGCTAATCCTTGGGGGCGCAAGATGCGGTTCAGGTCATCGGAAGCCTCTAGATTATCTGGAGCAACCATTGCCACCAAAACTGACGGCGGGGTTTGGTCTTCGTGTTTTGACAGTGGTACTAGACGATGGCGACGGCAGATATCGATTGGGATGAGGGTTTCAATCAGGTTCCCCATCATCGTGTTGGCAATGGAGTTGACTTCCGGATCGAGGAATTCAACTCCGTATAGGATCTTAAGTTCAAATAGCTGCTGTTTTTTGTATTGCCTGAGCAACTCAGGTGATAGTTGTTGTCCAGTTATTGACTCTAGTACTTCTGTTAGGGGTCTGCCAGATTTGCGGCTTTCAATTAGGGCCTGCCTCATCTGGTCGGTATTAACATAGCCAGATAGCACTAGCTGGTTGCCGAAGGGCGAAAACTCTGTTCTGGTAGTTAGAGCGGTACTGCGCCGTTGTGCTGACGAGTAAGTCATAAGTGAGCAATTGAGTAGGGGAAACCTCTATTTAGAGTATTCCCCGACTGTGAGGCAGAATTCTCATTTACCAAAAAAGTCTTAATTCGCCGAACTTCTGAGCTGTATTGAAACATCTCTTGGCTTGATTGCGTCTACGCAAATTTTAATCCTACCTTCTATCAGCTAATCTACCAAAGGGATGTTTTAATAGCTTTGATTGTCATGGTTTAGTGAAATTTATTAACTCAAATCAAGAGGCATCATAGTGGAAAGTAATATCAAACGACACCTGGTAATTATTGGGGGAGCCGAAGACAAAGATGGAGATTGCCAAATTCTGCGAGAGTTTGTGCGACGTGCTGGAGGTACGAAGGCGTACATTGTAATTATGACGGCGGCGACAGAATTAACAAGAGAAGTTGGAGAAAATTATATTAAAGTATTTGAGCGGCTGGGAGCCGAGAATGCTCGTATTGTTGATACGGAAACCCGCGAAGATGCATCTTCATCTACCGGATTGGAAGCAATTAATAAAGCAACTGGGATATTTTTTACTGGTGGAAATCAAGCTCGCATCATCAACATTCTCAAGGACACCGAAATCGATGTGGCAATTCATAACCGATTCTCTGAAGGCGTAGTTATCGCAGGTACAAGTGCGGGCGCTGCGGTGATGCCAGACGTAATGATTGTAGAAGGCGACTCAGAAACACATCCTCGGATTGAATCTGTTGAGATGGGGCCAGGTTTAGGCTTCCTACCAGGGGTGGTGATTGACCAGCATTTTTCCCAGCGCGGACGCTTGGGACGTTTAATTTCAGCTTTGATACTAGAACCTGCTGTTTTAGGATTTGGTATTGACGAGAATACCGCTATGGTAGTGACAGATGACCAAATTGAAGTGATTGGCCAAGGCGCTGTCACAATTGTTGATGAATCAGAAGCTACGTATAACAATGCGGGCGAAATTTTGAAGGATGAGCCTTTGGCAATTTGCGGCGCAAAGCTTCATATTTTGCCAAATGGCTTTAAATTTAACCTCAAAACTCGTCAACCTATCCTAAATAATGGCTCTGCGGTAAATGTGTCTGTACCAGCTGGTTCAACCAATAATTAACTTTTAGCAGCTGCATTTAAATTGATTGAGTACTCAATACTTTTAGATTTTATCAGAAAGAATTCAGGTTTTTTGGTAGTGATTTTAAACCTGTAGAGACGCGAAATTTCGCGTCTCTACCAAAGATTTCGGGCTTAACCCAAGCGTATTGCCCTAGAACTAATTCACGTCTCGCAGCTTGCGAGTGTTATCAACTAAACTTTGAGCAAATTGGTCGAACCTTTGGGAGAGTTTCTCATCTACCAGCTTGCCTTCAGGACTGAAAGCACCCCAAGCTTGTCCGATCGCAATTTGTTCTGGAATTACCCAACCATGCACCCACCTGATAATTAACCGTAGATCGTTGAGAGCATTACTATTAGACTGACCACCCAAGACACTAATTAGTCCTGTTACTTTACCCGACAGTTGGTCAAAGCTCATCAAATCTAAGGCATTTTTCAGGATACCACTAACTCCACCATGATACTCAGGTGTCGCTAAAATTAATCCATCGGCGCGACTGACTGTATCCTGCAACCGTTGAACATCTGGATACTCTGGATACTCTTTTGCGCCATTACAAAATGGTAGCTGCAACTGCCTTAAATCGAGAATTTCTATTTCTGCACCTAGAGCTTCTACCCTTTGCCCCGCTACAAGTAAAGCAAGCTGGGTATAGGAGTTGGGTCTTAAACTACCACCAATGCCAACAATTTTTACCATAATTAACCCACAAATTACTAAAAACACTAATATCACGTAATTTTTTGAAAAGCGGAATCGTTATGATTATGTTGATCTTAACGATTTGTATCAGAATGTGTCAAATTAAAGTTTAGTGGTAACAGTCAAGACTTGCGGGGCGATCGCGCAACGATCAAGATTGTCATCAAATATCTTAGACTAGCTTAGTTGTCATCTCACTGGGGAATAAAATTATCCAGGCTGTTCAACTTCAGACAATAGCCGCAAGAAACTTGGGAATGATTTTGTATGGAAGTTAAACTAGATAAGAAAAGTGTAATTTCCAGTTATTACAATTTTGCAGAGAAGAATAGGCATAAAACCATAGCTCAACTTGTGCCAGCAGACAAAGGGTAATTATTATGACAAATTTGGGAAAAAAAGCATTGATAAAAGGGCAGTCGTCAAAGCGCGTTGCTTGGGTTAGTGCTGTGGCAGCTAGTTTGATTATGTTGCCAGGAATTTTTGGAAGTACTCCTGTTTTGGCACAAAAAGCAGAGAGCAACTCTCTCGATTATGGCGAGTTGATCAAAAAAGCGAAGGCGGGAGAAATCGAAAAAGTTGAGATTGACGAAGCCGAACAGCTAGCAAAGGTTTATCTCAAGGGGCAGAAGGATAATACGCCGCCGCAACAGGTAAGACTTTTGGTGCAGAACACAGAGTTGATTAACATACTCAAAAAAGAAAATGTTGATTTTGGCGAAGTTTCCTCTGCTAACAGTCGAGCTGCTGTTGGACTGTTGATCAATCTCATGTGGATTTTGCCACTGGTGGCTTTAATGCTATTGTTCCTGCGGCGCTCTACTAATGCTTCTAGCCAAGCGATGAATTTCGGCAAATCGAGAGCTCGCTTCCAAATGGAGGCAAAAACTGGAGTTAAATTTGAAGATGTAGCTGGGGTTGAAGAAGCTAAAGAAGAATTAGAAGAAGTTGTAACTTTCCTCAAACAGCCAGAAAGATTTACCGCTGTAGGCGCACGTATTCCCAAAGGAGTGCTGTTAATTGGCCCTCCTGGTACTGGTAAAACTCTACTAGCAAAAGCGATCGCTGGAGAAGCAGGTGTACCATTCTTCAGTATTTCCGGTTCGGAATTTGTGGAAATGTTCGTTGGTGTGGGTGCATCGCGTGTGCGTGACCTCTTCAAAAAAGCCAAAGATAATGCTCCATGTCTAATATTTATTGATGAAATAGACGCAGTAGGTAGACAACGGGGTACTGGTATCGGTGGCGGTAACGACGAGCGCGAACAAACCCTTAATCAACTGCTCACTGAAATGGATGGTTTTGAAGGTAACACAGGGATCATTATTATTGCTGCCACTAACCGCCCAGATGTTCTAGATTCAGCGTTACTCAGACCAGGACGTTTTGACAGACAAGTGATGGTGGATGCACCGGATCTCAAAGGACGACTAGAAATTTTGCAAGTCCACGCCCGGAATAAGAAAATTGATCCTAGCGTATCATTAGAAGCGATCGCTCGTCGCACTCCTGGTTTTACTGGTGCAGATTTAGCCAACTTACTTAACGAAGCTGCCATTCTCACCGCTAGAAGGCGCAAAGAAGCTGTCACCCTTTTAGAAGTTGATGCTGCTATAGATCGAGTTGTTGCAGGTATGGAAGGTACCGCTTTAGTAGACAGCAAGAGCAAGCGCTTAATTGCCTATCATGAAGTAGGTCATGCTTTAGTCGGCACATTGATCAAAGACCATGACCCTGTGCAGAAAGTTACACTCATCCCACGCGGACAAGCGCTAGGATTAACTTGGTTTACTCCCAACGAAGAACAAGGGTTAGTCTCGCGTTCTCAACTAAAAGCTCGGATTACTGCAACTTTGGGTGGTCGCGCCGCCGAAGAAATTGTTTTTGGTAAGCCAGAAGTGACCACAGGTGCAGGGAATGACCTACAACAGGTGACAGGGATGGCGCGGCAAATGGTGACACGGTTTGGGATGTCAGACTTAGGCTTATTGTCCTTAGAAAATCAAAGTGCAGAGGTATTTTTGGGACGCGACTGGATGAATAAATCAGAGTATTCTGAAGAAATTGCTGCCAAGATTGACTCACAAGTAAGAGAAATTGTCAACAATTGTTACATCAAGGCAAAAGAACTGTTGCAAGAAAACCGCATAGTTTTGGAGCGTTTAGTGGATTTACTAATAGAACAGGAGACAATTGAAGGTGATTTATTCCGCAAAATTGTTGCTGATAATGCCCAAGTAGCTGATGAAAAATTGGCTGTATCTCATTAAATAAGATGCAAAAGCCAATAGTCTATCAACTCTAAACTATTGATGAAAAAGTAGTTAGGAGGAGATAGTGCATTCGTTGTCGGAGTTTCCCAGGTTAAAGCAACCGCAATTCAGGAGCCAGAAGTCAGAATAAATGAGTGTGCGACTGGCTAGGGTGTTAACTTTGTACTATTTTAGGTGTTCAAGATTCATGTAAAATATATGCCAGTAGTTCTAATCAAGCGGACTACGAACAGCTTTACCACCCCTATTAAGTACATGGGTACAAATCATCGTGGTTTTTACGTCCTTGTGTCCGAGTAATTCCTGCACTGTGCGGATGTCGTAGCCGTTTTGTAATAAATGGGTAGCAAAACTGTGGCGAAACCTATGACAACCCACCTTTTTCTGAATACTGGCTTGACGAACCGCTTGTTTTAAAGCTTTTTATAAACTACTTTCATGAAGGTGGTGACGACGAACTTCACCACTACAGGATTCTTTAGAGATGGTTCGAGAAGGAAAAACAAACTGCCAAATCCAATCATACTTGGCTCTGGGATATTTTCTTTCTTTCGAGGAGTTTCTTTGGACGTTGTTCCATTGGAAGTTGTGCAGAAAATTCCGTGTAATATCCTAAATAGGGATGTTACACGGAAACTTTCCGTATAAAACCAAGGGATACACGGAAAAATTCCATATAATCCTCCCGTCAAGGGTGGATATACGGAAAAATTCTGTATAATATCCAAAGTAGGGGTTTAAAAAAGCAGTTTTCCGTATATCCAGAAAGAAGGTAGCTGTAATGCTTGATACATTAGGATTTAGAAAAAGATTATACGGAAAGTTTCCGTATAATAAATAGTTATCTGGCTCCGCAGAGAGTCCTTGCACTGCTTCTTCGAGGCGATCTACAGACCCGAAAACATTTAGGAGACGATTCAGATGGGGGTATCCGAGAGAAGATCGATCAGCAATACAATTGTCCAAAATTTCTTGGTTGTGGTTTTGAGAAGAAATAACTAATATTAATTGGCAGAGGCGCAATTTTTCCTTGGGATAAACTATGCCAGCAAGTATACAAATCGGATTATTCGCTCTAGGGGCAGTTCTTATTTTAATTGGATTTGCCGGAGGTAACTTTAAGCTGTTTGGTGCTGAAGTAGCAGCAACTATTTCTAATCGTTTTCTACGCTTTATAGCAATCGTCTTTGGTGTTGTTCTGCTCGTTGCAGCAGGAGTGACCTCGATTCCTTCTAACCCCCCAGTAAACCAGTCTTCTTCAGGCGCTAGTCAAAGTCCGTCTTCAGATTCATCTTCCAGTCAACAATTTCTTCGTGGTACTGTTGCAACTGTTGTTAATGGCGATCTAATGTGCTACATCACTATCGATACTGAAAATGGTCGGTTTAGTGACTTGGGCGCGGACTTCGATTTGTGTACAGAAGAATGGGTAGGACAGAAGGTTTCAGTTTCAGTTAAACCTACAAGAGTTAATGATTGTCAAAGTGCTGAGCCTTGTGGCAAAACTAAAGATATATTTTTGATTACAGCAATGAATAAAGTAAATTAAATCTGATGTGTAGTTCAGGTAGCTAACAACCGTGTTGCAGCGGAAAGTGCTAATCCACTTCGTTGATGTCCAGTGCGATCGCCGATCTTGTAGGGTGCGTTAATGGAATGTAACGCACCTTATTTGTTTTTCAGCTGTCTTGTCGATCGAGGATAAAGGTGAGCCGATCTTGTAGGGTGCATTAACGAAGTATAATTCACCAACCTCATCACAAATCCTTACAGTAAAGCTCGAAGGCTGTAAAATGAGGTACAGATGAAAATCAGAGCGTGATGTGAGCGAAACCGTCTATATTGAAACCAGTATTTTGGGCTATCTCACAGCAAGATCGACCAAAAACTTGATCCTCGCCGCCAATATGGAGATCACAAAGGACTGGTGGGAATTTCGTAGAAATGCCTTCATTCTATACACTTCTGAGGCAGTTCTAGACGAAGTGCCACAGGGAGATGTAGAAATCGCCGCTCAACGACTGGAGATTCTCCGTGATTTTCCTTTATTGGCATTGAACCAAGCTGTACAAGGTTTAGCTGTTCAATTCTTGACCCGAAGCAATCTGCCTCCGAAAGCAAGGGTGGACGCAATTCACATTGCCGCCGCGACTGTCCACGGTATGGATTATCTTGTTAACGTGGAATTGTAAGCATATTGCCAATGCTCAAATCGAGGGAAAGTTGGCGGAGATTAGTCTCGATTTCGGCTATGTACTGCCTATCCTTTGCACACCCAACGAACTAATGGGAGATTAAGCCATGTGGACAGATGAGATTGTCGAAGAGATCCACCGAATCCGTGAAGGGTATGCCAAATCGTTCAATTATGATTTGGATGCAATCTTTGCAGATCTACGCAAGAAGGAAGCAGAAAGCGGCAGAGAAGTCGTGAACTTGTCGCCAAAGAGCGGTCTAACAAGTCGATGAAGCGGGCGGACAACAGATTTTGGTAGTGACGTAAAGGATATTAACCGCCGCTCAACTTAGTCGTTATGCCGCTTAATCCTCGGTAGGGACGTAGCCGAAAGCTTATCTGTTAGTATTCAGAGGCAAGTTAGCGTTGGCTTTGTCAGTGAGGTCGTAACTTAAGGTTGCTGGTCAAGCGATCGCAGAAAAATTTAGCCTGAAACAAGTTGGGTGTATTGCACCTTTGCTCTTTGTTTAAAACTGTCGAAATCGATGACCTCTGATGTTTTTGCAGTTTCCCAAATTTCATTGACTATCTCTGTCAATGCAGGTATTACAAGTAAGATATATTGCCCCACCCCTCTAACATTTCCACCGATAACCTTTAATGCAGAAGGCATCTTCTCTGGAAAGTCTTGCCAATCCTGTTGAATCCAAAAAACGTCATCATCGATAACGACAAGTTGTTTATCTCTCAGACTATCATCAAAACCGCTCTTGTTAAGAAATTCGACTATCTTTCGGACAGTTTGGAGAGATATCTCTTGCCGAAGGTGCTTGATTGCGCGAACTTCTAGAATTTGTTCCCACGTATAAATAACAGTAGGTTTGCGAGACTTGCCGATCCTTTGAGGCACAACAAGTTTCTTCAATTCCAAGTACTGAAGCCGATTTGAAGTAGTTGCTGTCAATGCCAGTGTTTCTGGTCGTGTAAAACCTTCTATAAGAGACATACGATGAAGATCAGTATTGACGTATTACTTTTTTGCAATTTTATAATATATTTGCTTACAATTTACATTTAAAATGATATTATCTGTTGGATATTATAGATGTCTAAGGCAATCTAAAATTTTGAAGGCACACTTCATTTGTCATGTACCAAGCTAATCTTGAGTTCAATTTAGTTTGAGATTATGTCGCAGTCTGGGATGCTAGAACTAGCTCACAAAAAACTTTATTGGCCGAAACCTGACAAGATCTGGACACCCAGTGGATCTGGCCCAAAGGTTTATGCTGAATTAGCTAGAGAAAAAATTGGGGAGAAAATCAAGAGACAATTCCCAAAAGATGCAAAAGGTGTAAAAGTTAGCGTTTTGGCAGCTAACCCAGAAGGTGATGAAACAGAAGCGCCACTTGCTATCGTCTGCCAGTTTAGTAAATCTGTCTCTTCAGCAATAATTAAAGAAGTTCATCGACTAGCGTGGAGTTTTAGTCGGGCGCGATCGCTGATCACAATAGAACCTCACTTACTTAGGGTTTGGTCATGCTGCGAACCACCGACTGAGAAAGATGAACTTAACGAAGTCATAAGTTTAACTGAGGCTAATCTTTCTGAACAAGCAGCTAATGCGCTGCAATGGGTTGAATTAGTTTCTGGACAATTTTTTCAAGCGCATGAAAACCGCTTTAAGAGAAGTGGCGCAGCCGATCAGATGCTCTTGGATAATCTTAAGGAAGTTCGAGAGCAACTTCAGAAAGATGGTTTGGATATTGAAACTATCCACGATCTATTAGCAAGAATCATTTTTATTCAATTTTTATTTCAGAAGCAAGATTCACAAAGAACACGCTTTTTGAATGAGCATATCCTAGAAGGTTTGCACACACAAAGAGTGTTATCTAAATCTTATCGAGAATTACCTCAGCTTATTCTGAAACAAAGTTGGAAGGCTTTAAGTAAGCGATTTCAAGCTGCGATCATAGAACCTGATGAACAAACTAATCGAGGTATCATTTGTTCTGAGAGTTGTGTAACTGTACATACTTCTGAAGATCATATTGATATTCTTAAGGCTGCTTGCTTGATTTATAACAGCAAACTCGCAGTATATTATCTATTCCTGTCTAATGGATTTTTTGCTTCTTACCGACCTAAAGTTACAGTGAATGATTTACTAAATGTCCCTATTCCGATCGCTAGTAATGTTAACTTAGACGATATAAAAACTTATAATGATGTTGATAATTTCACTAATAATTTATTCTCACTCAAAGATAGTGAATCTGTATTAGTTAACGACCTATTTAATTATACTTTGCCAGATTTTAAGGGAGGTAGCTCTTCTCCAGGAAGACAAAGAACTAACCGACTAAAACTCAATTTACTTGAGAGTGATAATGAAAGAGAGCTTAAAGAATATTGCGATTATTTTTTGTGTGTAATTAAAGCTGGATTTGGGCAAGACAAGAAAGTTTGTGCAACCATTTTTCAAGAGGCAACAAACGATTATCTGCCTGTTCGATTAGTTGCAATATATCTAAACAAATCAATCCACGAGGGAATAAAAATTCAGACTATTAACTCGCAGAATTTACTCAAGCTATTGAATGAGTTAAATAACTCATTCATGGCACAACCTAATTCTGATACTGGAGGGATTTTTTATCAGCGCGTAGCTAGATTATATACCTCTACTGAATGGCATGGAGAACAAGTACCAACAGTGTATTTGATCAAACCAGACAAGATTCGTTACTGGACTCGTTCTATGGCATTGCGAGATGCGGATGAAGTTTCCGCCGATATTATGCTGGGACGTACAGAATTGAGTATAGAACTGGAAATTGTTCCTCAATAACAGCATGAGCAGAAGAAAAATATCAAAACAGACGATAGGTGAATCAAGGTGGAGTGACACACCCGATTTTGTTGATTTGGCTAAAACATGGAAACCTGACGCTATTTCAACTCTTTTAAAATTAATTTGGGAAGGATATGATTTGTGTTCCCAAGAAGTTTTATCAAAAGTTGACATATCGCAAGCAGATGACCAGCTAGAACGAGAAATGAAATTACAAGCAACTATCTTAACTGTCTATATGCACCCTTCTCTAGAGAAGCAGGAATGCTTGGTTATCTTCTTAAAGGTATTCCTGAAACAGCATTTAAAAATATTGCAGTAGCTGTTCCGTGCGTTTTATCCGACCATCCAGATTTTTCAGGACATAATCATAAAATCTCAGATCATCAGCGTAATCTGCCAGTCGGTAAAACGTATCCAGTAAAATTTCGTTGCCATCACTTACTTTTACAATTGACAAAACAGTCCAGCGTAAAAAAGACAACAAGGAAAGGAAAAGATCCAGAAGCACTTGAAAGTTGAGGGCTGAGGGCGATCGCGGCATAATTGTAAGTTAGCCCTCAATCTTTCGACAGAGGCGTAGTGAGAGATCATCTTTGGGTCGTGATTGTCCAGGTGAGCGGCAATGCGATCGCTCTATTGATTTGCAAGGTACTATGGAGGGCGACTGGCTCCTGATGATTGGTTACAACC